>JACNFI010000413.1 GCA_014384665.1 Candidatus Cloacimonadota bacterium | reverse complement strand
GAGAAAAACAATTAATTTATGTACTTTGAGCCAAAGGCTCATCAGCCTCTGGCTGTTACTACTTTTCTTTTTTATAGCAAATATTACTTATGCTACTATTATTAATGTCCCAGATGATTATCCAACAATACAGGAAGGTATAGATGCTTCTGTAAATGGTGATACAGTTATTGTAGATACAGGAAGATATTACGAGAATATAAATTACAATGGGAAAAACATTGTCGTTGCTTCATTATTCTTAACAACACAGGATACAAGTTATATTTCTCAAACAATTATTGATGGGGATAGTAGTGGAAGTGTTGTAATATTTGAGAATGATGAGGATTCCACAGCAGTTTTATGCGGATTTACCATTGAAAATGGTTTTGGAGAAGGATATCCTTATTATTTTGGGGGTGGGATAACCTGTAAAAACTCATCCTGTTCGACTCTAGAGAATTTATTAATTACCAATAATTATGCCGGTTTTGGAGGAGGTATTTACTGCAAGGAATCCAGTCCGATTATAGAGAATGTAACCATTACGGATAATTATGCTGGACTTGGTGGTGGAATTTACTGTAGTCATTCCAGTATGACTTTAGAGAATGTAAACATTACTAATAATTCTGCTCATTATGGTGGTGGAATTCGTTGTACTTTTTATTCCAGTCCATTTTTAAAGTATGTAACTATCAAGGGTAACTTTGCTGATTCGAAGGGTGGTGGTATCTGTTGCGAAACCTATTCCAGTCCAAATTTAGAATATGTAAGTATCACTGATAATTCTGCTAATGATGGTGGCGGGATTTATTGCAATGATTCCAGTCCGAATTTAGTGTACATAGACATCATGGGTAATTCAGCTGACGATGAGGGTGGAGGAATTTTCTGCATTCATTCCAATCCAACTCTACAGAATATAAACATTATAAATAATTATGCTAATTCTCAAGGTGGGGGGATTTATTGTTATGATACCAGTTCGGATTTAGAGTATGTAACCCTCATGGGTAATTCTGCTGATGATGAGGGTGGTGGTATTTACTGCGATGAATCCAGTCTGATTTTTGAGAATGTAACAATAACTTATAATTATGCTGGTTCTCTTGGTGGTGGTATTTACTGCATTGATTCCAACACCAGTTTCAGTGCTAATAATCTTTGTAATATCTATTTGAACAATATAAATAATCGAGGAAGTGGTAGTGATATTTATTCTGATACATCTATTTCAGTAGTAGTTGATACATTTACTGTATTAAATCCTACAGATTTTCATGCTTCACCTATAGAGAATTTTACTTTTGATATACAACATGGAATTCAAAATCAGGTAGATTCAGATTTATATGTATCACCGGATGGGGACAACACTAATAGTGGACTCTTACCCGACGACCCTTTAAAGACGATTCAATATGCTATGTCTATAATCTTAGCTGATAGTTTGCATCAACATACGATTTATCTATCAGAAGGAACATATAGTTCTTCCACTAATGGTGAGCTTTTTCCAATTAGTATGCCGGATTATATCTCATTAGTAGGGGAGACAGAAGAATCTGTTATTATAAATGCCAATAGTGTTTCCAGTGTAATGAAATTTTTTTATGTTAATAATGCATTTGTATCTACTATGACTATAATGGGAGGTTCTTCTGATTTTGGTGGTGGTATTTACTTCCATTATTCCAGTCCAACCATAGAAAATGTAACCATTAATGATAATTATGCTTCAGTTTATGGTGGTGGGATTTACTGCTATGAAAATTCTAGTCTCACTTTAGAGAATGTAAGAATTACGGATAACTATGCTGATATGTGTGGTGGTGGTATTTGCTGCTATGGTTCCAATCCTACTATACAGAATGTAACCATTATAAATAATTCTGCTACTTACCATGGTGGGGGGAGTTACTTCTATGATTCTCATCCGACTTTAAAGGATGTAACCATTACTGATAATTATTCAGTTTATAAGGGTGGTGGGATTTACTTCTGTTATGATTCTAATCCGATTTTAGAGAATGTAACCATAACTTATAATTCTACTGGTTCTCTTGGTGGTGGTATTTACTGCTCTGATTCCAACCTGAGTTTCAGTGATAATAATCGTTGTAATATCTATTTAAACAATATAAATAATCGAGGAAGTGGTAGTGATATTTATTCTGATACATCTATTTCAGTAGTAGTTGATACATTTACTGTATTAAATCCTACAGATTTTCATGCTTCACCTATAGAGAATTTTACTTTTGATATACAACATGGAATTCAGAATCAGGTAGATTCAGATTTATATGTATCTCCGGATGGGGACAACACTAATAGTGGACTCTCACCCGATGACCCTTTAAAGACGATTCAATATGCTATGTCTATAATCTTAGCTGATAATCTGCATCAACATACGATTCATCTATCAGAAGGAACATATAGTCCTTCCACTAATGGTGAATTTTTTCCAATTAGTATATCAGATTATATCTCGTTAGTAGGAGATACAGAAGAAAATGTTATTATAGATGCTGATAGTGCTGCGAGTGTAATGCAATTTTTCCATGTTGATAATGCACATTTATCTAATATGACTATAATGGGGGGTTATTCTTGGGGTGGAGGTGGGATTTACTGCAATGAATCCAATCCGTATTTAGAGGATGTAACGATTACGAATAATTCTGCTGATTCTTATGGTGGTGGTATTTGCTGCTCTAATTATTCCAGTCCGACTTTAGAGAATGTAACCATTACGGATAATTCTGCTGGTGATTGTGGCGGTGGAATTTACAGTATTTTGGATTCAAGTCCAATCATTAAAAATTCAATAGTTTCGAATAATAACGGTGATTATGGTATTTATATAAGTGAATTCAATCCAGGTGAGCCCACAATAACCTACTCTGATTTCTACAATAATGAAAACGGTAATTTTTGGAATTGTAATCCAGAAATAGGGATAAATGTAACCACCAATGCTAATGGTGATTCTTGCGATGTATTTTATAATATTCAGTTGGATCCATTATTTATTGATCCCGATAATGGTGACTATCACTTATCCTGGGCTAACTTTCCAATACCAGATTCTACTAAATCTCCATGTATAGATGCTGGAGACCCTGAACCACAATATAATGACCCAGATGGAACTAGAAACGATATGGGTGCTTATTATTTTGACCAAACCGTTGGTGTTGATGATGAAAATAATACTTTAATTGAGGCAGGGTTATTTCGGAATTTTCCCAATCCATTCAACAAAACAACATTAATAAGTTATTCATTACCAAAATCTGGCACTGTAAAAATACAAATTTACAATATTAAAGGTCAATTGGTTGAAACTTTAATTAATGAAAATAAACCAGCTGGTTTTCATACTGTTGAATGGAATGCTAAAGATATGAGTTCAGGAATATATTTCTATAAATTATCCACCAAAGATAAGACATTCGTAAAGAAGATGATTATACTACACTAATCCCGATGTATCGGGACAGGTAACAAGCATAAATAACTGTTACTAAACAATATCAAGGTTAAGAATGTATAGGTTTACCCCGTTAGATAAGCTTCTCTATCTAACGGGGTAAATTTTATTCCACACACTAAAGAGATTTCTTTCTTAATCCTTTGGCTTTGAACTGTCAAGATACTTAAATAGCTCCGAATCAGAGCCGAGCACCAGGGTTGTTTTTCCTACAAGGAACTTCTCATAAGCTTCCAGGGACCTCATGAAATTATAGAATTCAGGGTCTTTATTAAAGGCTGCGGCGTAAATCCGTGTAGCCTCAGCATCACCTTCTCCTTTAAGCTTCTGACTTTCTTCATAAGCTTCAGCCAAGATAACGGTCTTTTCCTTATCTGCATATGCTCTGATCTTAAGTGCTTCTTCCTCTCCTTCAGCGCGATACTTTTTGGCTTTCCTCTCTCTTTCTGATCTCATACGAGCGAAGACGCTCTGTTGAACCTCTTTTGGCAGGTCAGCCCGCTTTATTCTAACATCTATTAGCTCAATTCCAAACTCTAATACTTTTTCTCTGGCTCTGATTGCTACTACTTCCATTATTTCTTCTCGCTTCACAGAAATTATATCCACGAAATTATGCTTAGCCAATTCATCCCTCATTTCTGAAAAGACAATCGGCTGGAATCTGGCCAAGCCTCCTTCTTCATTACGCACGCTCTTATAGAATTGTAGAGGGTCTGTGATGTACCAGCGTGAGACATGATCCACCTTTAGTCTCTTCTTATCCAGGGTAAGATACTCTCCTGGAGGGCTATCACTGGTCAGCACCCTCTTTTCAAAGCGAACTACCGATTGAATGAACGGAATCTTACAATGTAACCCTGGCTTCTTGATTGTCCTTTTATACTTTCCCATCTGCAGAATGATCGCTTGTTGGGTCATATCCACAGTGAATATGGCTTGAGGGATTACGATCAGTGCTACTACCACCAATATTATGATTATTACTGTTTTTTTCATTTTTCAGCCTCCTTAATTAAGTTTCTCCAACTGGATATGTCTTTCAGGGGCAGAAACTGTAGCAGATTACCGCCACTCTCGGAATCAATAACTATCTTTTCTAAATCGGGCAGGATGCGCTCTATTGTCTCAAGATACAGCCTTTGCCTGGTGACCTGAGGTGCTTTTCTGTATTCTTTCAAAACCTTAAGAAATTTCTCAGCATCTCCTTCAGACCTCAGTATCCTTTGCTGTTTATAAGCTTCAGCCTCCAGTATCATCTGTTCCTTTTCACCTCTGGCTTTGGGGACAATGTCTGCAGCATAGCCCTCAGATTGACGAATCACTTTATCCTTATCCTCCCTGGCCCGAACCACATCATGGAAGGCGTCCCTGACTTCTTTTGGCGCATCTACCTCTTGCAGTTTCACCGCTGTTATCATTAGCCCAGACTCATAATTGTCCATCAATTGCTGCAGCATCTCTCTGGTCTGCTCTTGAACTTCTGGTCTTCCCTCTATCATGACATAATCAATAGTATTTCTGCCCACAGCACCCCTTAAGGCAACCTCAGTGGCTGTTTTCAGGGTTTGCCTGACATCTTTGACTTTAAACAGGAACTGTGAGGCGTCTTTCACCTTATAATGCACGAAGACATGGATATCAACCATATTTTCATCACCTGTGAGCATTAGTGACTCATAGGGTATATCCCGATACCGACCCGGTGATAACTCCTTAAAGCCAACCATGTGCTTCCTTATCTTGGCCATATTGACTTTATCAACTCGTTGGATAGGCCCAGGCAAGTGATAATGCAGACCAGGGCTTGTCTGCCCCACTTCCTTCCCAAATTGTCTCACCACACCCACTTCACCAGGTCCCAGTGTATATATCCCACTCAGGAGCCAGATTAGCACTATGATTCCCACCACAATCCAGGCTATTATTCCAGTCCTTCTTGGACCTTGCTGTCCGCCTTCTTTTTTTCTGAATATCTTCTGCAAGAATTCCTCCCAGGGCATCTTTTCCCCAGGATCACCAATTTGCATAACCATTTTTAGTCTCCTTTTTTAGTTATTTGAGTAATATCTGCAAAATTGCTTATTATTGTACACATTGACTTCATCTATTTCCCTGATTTGGCGTTATTGAGGAAGTTCATTTACCCCGTTAGATAGTACACCCTCACACCAATACCCCCACACCAATCCATTGATGGTGCGGGTAAACCCTGTTAGATAATCCGCCAGCTGGCGGATCCAACAGGGTAAACATCGAACAGGGTTTATTTTCCATATAACTAAAATAATATTCACCATTAAATATTGTCAACAAAATCAGTTTACTTCTTTTCAAATCATTCTATAAGGCAACTTATTATTTAAATGACTCAAGTTTCGCAGTAGATATTATAAAAGGTAAAATATGATTTTTTTAAGTAATTTCCATCCTGTGGAATTTGAATAACTAATTAAAAATATCTAATTTCTAATGAAATTTCAAATGACAAATGGCAAATAAAAAGAAATTTCGAACATAAAATAGGTATTTGCAAAAAGGAGTCTAAAGAATCAAAACATTGGTCTCGTCTTGGCGAAGGAAGCCGTAGCCAGATGAGGATGATTTCAAAAGCAGTTCCACAATTAAAAGATGAAGCAAAAATTTATTGGAAAGAAGCTAATGAACTTAACCCCGTTAGATATTAATGCTATTAGATATTCTTTCTGATATGTATGAAATTATCTAACGGGGTAAATTTAATTTTCTCATCAATTGTAATTAAATCAAGGAAGAAAAAATTACTTTGACATTTAAGTTTTGACATTTTATTTGTTCACCCCGTTAGATAATTTTACTGTTTGATATAGTAAAAAAATCTAAAGTGATGAATATCTAACGGGGTAAATTAGAAATTATGATTTAGAAATTAATTTAAATCTTACTCATCTTTCGAAGAATATATTATAAAAGGTAAAATATGATTTTTTTAAGTAATTTCCATCCTGCGAAACTTGAATTAAATGATATTCTTCTCTTACGGTTAGCTACTTTTGTTTATTTACTTGCTTTCTTTTAAAATTTTTATAGCTTTATCCCTGTAAGATTCCGGAACCAGAACCTTAACTTCTCCCAAACCATCTAAAGTCAGTCCATAAATTTTTCCAATAGCTTCCTGTTTTAATACTACTGGAATTCCATTACTCTCAAGTTTTCCCTTAATAATGAATGCTTCTATTTGTCCTTGAGCATAAAAAATTATTACCCATTTTTCTTCCATCTTTATTTTTTCGACTTCTGGTACATTTTAATAATTATTATTGAAGATTTTATTGTAACCCTTTTGGAGTTGTTCCATCAGGCAGCATATTATCAGGATGGTATTTACCTTTTTCTTAAAATTAAAAATGAACAGGGACATCTGAAAGATAAGTAATGTCTTCTGTGTTTAAACCTTTGGCTAAATATTTTAATTTAATTCTAAACAATTTCTCTTTGTATCTTTCTGATAAAATTTTATAATAAGGTTCAGCAGAGTAATTATAACGAAAATCTTTCCCTTTAGCATAACCTCCTTTACCACTTTTAAAAATACTTTTCCCATAATATGAATAAAGCTGACCATTAGGAATACATACTAATTTCAGAGCCTTGATATTTGGTTTAGCATGTTCATGAACTATTTGAATAATGTAGGTTAAACAAGGTTTCTCAGTTTTTGAGGATGTATGATAATATTGCTCTCCATATTGTCAAAAATGTATTAATTGTATTTTGCATTTTCAACCTCTAAAATATTTTACTTAAATTTTCATATGTGTTCTCGCACAACATTATTTTACTTCAATTTATCATTCACCAACAAACTCATTAAATATTTGTTGAATTTCTTTTATCTTTTTCATATTTTTAAGTTGGTTTCCTAGAAGATTTATTATAATATTTAAATTTATCTTAAATACTTTCATAGCATAAATATAACTTTGTTCAAATGATTTGAATATATCTTTTCCTTGATTTGCTGTTAGATGAAATTCTCTTAATGATGGATTTGGATGTGTGAACATACATAAATAGCGATATTGAGGATAATATTTTTCTCTCAAGTCACCAGCCATTGTCTCATTTTTTTCAAGTCTCATAAAATTCCCATTATCTGCTAATAATTGTGGATTTTCGCTTTTAATATCATCAATGATTTTTTGTGCTTTTTTTATGAAATCTTCATTAAAAAAACGTCTACTTCTATTACTTCTGAGATTTGTAATTTCTGCTTGAAAAGCTCTATATGCATCAGCTTCAATTTTATTTGTCCGAACAATTCTTTCTTTACTATCTGTTTCTGAGTTTATCCAATTTAAGCGAAACATTAATTCAATTTGATGTCTAATAATCATCATCAATTCGCAGTAAAAACCATTTTGCAGTAATATTTTTATAGCCCCTGCATTTTCTCTACACATCCTTAAAGCTGTTAAAGCAAAAACTTCAACAACTTGGGATTTCTTAAAGGATTCATTTTTCAATAAAACACCTATTTCATTAAACAACTTTTCAGTTTCAGAAAACTTATTAACCCAATCCATAATACTCCTTAAGCTTTTTTCATATAACGATTGTGTATACCACGCTTTGCGTGGATACGGTCTTAGTGGCTTTTTTCAATCAGTGATTCCTAACATAAATCTAAAAATTTCATCTACTTCTTTTTCAGGCGCTTGAGGAATGCTTTTTATAGGTTTGTTCAAGTTAATTTCAGATTCTTATATATATTTCTTTATAGTTTGGTAACCTTTAACATTGTGTAATCTCCTTATCCAGTAAAATGAATTTTAGCTTATCTGATTTCGAAATCAAACCAATTAATAAAATAATTGGTAATAAATTAACAAACTCATTAGACATTTCCAATCTATTTTGTCTTAATAGTAACTGCATAATTTTTTAATATTTTAATCTGATCTACTAATTTTTTATTAGTTAAGTTATTTTTTCTATTATTAATTTCATCGTACTCAGGAAGCATTGAAATCAGATTTAAAAGGTAATCTGATTTTATGGCAAAGTTAACATTTTGTGGAATTATCGAAGCATTTTCATAGAAATATTTTGCATTCAACGAAGAAACAATAACTCCAATTAAGTTACCATTTTTATTAAATAAAGGACCACCACTATTACCTGGCTGTATTGGATTATCTATTTGAAATAATATTGGATCATCTTGAAGACCATACTTTGATGTAATGACGCCTTTTGATAATTTAGCTTCTTTACCCAACAGCTCTCCTAATGGGAAACCTAAAGTGAATGTTTCTTCACCAATATCTATCTTTTCTGATTTTATAATTTTGAAAGGAATTTCGTTGTTAAATAATTCTGAATAATTAAAATTATTTATTTTTAATAAAGCTAAATCGTTATTTCTATCTTTAAGGATGATCGTAGCACTAAAAGATTTATCAATTGTGGGGAAATATACTTCATATTCTTCCTTTCCATAAATTATGTGATAGTTTGTAATAACTAGTCCCGTCTCAGAAAGCAAACAACCACTACCTGTTGTCATAATCTCTAATTCATTTTCACCAAATATTGGATTGTTGTCTATATCAATATTTTTGGGATAATTTTTAATAAATACAACTCTCAATTGATTTTGATAAATATCTTTTAAATCCATCTCAAGTAAGCCATATTCATTTATTAATGTGGTTGTTCTTTGTTGTGAATGATCACCCATATAATAAAATGCTGTAAAAACTTTTTTATAAACTGTATTAAAGAATTCAATTTTTACTTGTTTGGACTTCCATAAAGGGTTACTCGTTTCTAAAATAAAAGCAACAAAATCTCTATTGTTCGTTTCATTATCTTTTATTATTCCAATTTTGTAACTATTATCTTCAGTTAATGTCCAAATACCTTCAATCTGATTTAATATATCATAATTTTTATCAAGATATTGCCTAAATTTACCCTCAGTAAAATCAATTTTATCCCAGTTTTTGAAATCGAAAATAATTAAATTAGCTTCAAATCTATAAATCGAGCTAATAAAATAATCTGGTTTAATAATTCTAGTTAACTTAATTGCATCTGCTCCTTTATCTAAGGCGATTTTTTTGAGTTCATACATAGCATCATCAGGTGTTACAGAGGAGGAAGTAAAACCATAGTTCATTCCAATATAAACTTTACCTAAAATTTTTGCATTTGCAGGAACTTTATAATCTAATGGGTAAATAGGAATGTTATAAGTTGTTGGTTTTGGTTTTCTTGGGGCTAGATATGGTTTATAATTTACAGAATAAGAAGAATAAGAACACGACATAATAGATAATACAGATATACAAAAAAATCCAAAAAATATTCTTTTAACCATCATAACTCCTTTTCTATATTAATTTTGCCATTAACGTATGTACCCCCGACATTAATGTCGTGAACCCACCCAAATTTGGTATGATATACGACATATGTCGTGGATTTCACTTTTATATTTTACACCCATAGCTAAACCTTTAGTCTATATAAACCATTATTCAGATTAAATCTTCCCGAATCGTCCCATCTGGCAGCATATTATCTGGATGGTATTTTCCGTTTTCTTCCAAGTGATACCGGACACAATTTTTATTACTTTTTAAGCAGTAATTTTCGACCCAATAGGATTCTAACTTACCTTTGTCAGTAAAATATTTTATTGGACAGGTTACATACCATTTACAAATATTATTTGAATTACCCTTTCTCATTCTTAAAAGGCAAATAAGCCATAAAATCAGCGTGGTGAACAATCAATCCTTCTGTAGTTCGTTTAAAAGCATCACCTTCTTTGGAATGCACTGCAATTATATGACAGACTTCATCAGGAACTCCACACACTTGTGCAAGAGAAACACCAGTGAAAGCATGTCTTAGCAATGTACCAGATTTACTAAATTTTATAGTGTCTCCATCCTTTTCATATTCTACAAGTTTGCCAACATCAGCTAATATTGCACCTGCAAGCACAACATCAAGATTTATAGGCAGATTATCACCAAAGAATTTTTGCATAACTTTAGCAGATTCGTAAGCAATATGAACAACAGCTCGTTTGTGAGCCATAAAACTAACTTTGCAATCTTCTACAAGAAGGGTAAAAGGAATCCTTTCCAAATCTTCAGGTGTAAGCACACTTTTCTCAAATGCTAATTCCCAAGTGGCAGCAACTCTTTCCCGCAAATCCTCATTCTTTATCCAATTTAATTCAGGCCATAATTTTTTAATCTCTTTTTTCATTTTCTCGCACTTTCAATTTTGTTTTAATAAGTTGCTTATGATTTAATCTTAATAGATTTGCAATCTTATGAATAAGATAATCTTCATATTGGTCTAATCTTTTGTCAGCATAGATAATTTTCCAGGCATTTTCTAATATTTTCTCTTTTTCATCAACAGAGAAATTCTGGTTGATGAGATTTGTAAATTGCCACAAGTCAATACTTTCCTTAAGTTCGTTTTCAGTTTCTTTTATAAGTGCATCTGTTTCTTCATCTGAAAATTGGAAATTATTTTTTAAAATTGAGATTATACTTTCTCGTTCAACATCTGCGAAATCACTATCTGCATTGGCGAGTTCCAGAAGTAATGCACAGGTTGCTATTTGGATTTTTCT
>JACNFI010000412.1 GCA_014384665.1 Candidatus Cloacimonadota bacterium | reverse complement strand
CAATTTCTCATCATTCTTATATGCTATTAGTGAAACATTTTTCAATTTTAATCCAGATAATTCTTTGGTTGATTCTTTAACTTCAAGTGGCACCAATGATGGATATATTGATGTAACTTTATGACCTGTTTTTCTGGCAAATTTATATCCATCTCCAGTCGAGCCTGTTTGTGGATAAGATGCACCTCCTGTTGCTACAATAACCGCATTACAAAGAAAATTTCCTTTGCTTGAAATAACGCCACCTATCTTATTCTTATTATGAAGTAATTCCTTAACCGGATATTCCAATTTAATCTGTACATTATTTTTATTAATATATTTTTTCAAAGCATCAACCATTAACCAGGAATTATCTGAAGAAGGATAAATCCTTCCACCAGATTCTTCTTTAAGTTTTAAATCTAAAGTTGAAAAGAATTTAATCAAGTCTTTATTAAAGAATCTTTTAAAAGCATTAATAAGAAACTTTCCGTTTTTACCATAATTTTCAATAAAAATTGAGATATCAGGTTCAGTATTTGTCAGATTACATTTGCCCTTACCAGTCAGAGAAAGTTTTAACCCTAATTTATCCTTTTTTTCAAGAAGCATTACTTCAGCACCAAGTTCAGCAGCTCTCCCTGCAGCAATCATACCTGCTGGACCTGCACCAATAACAATTATCTTTTTGGGCATATAATTTTTCTATTGACTATTCGTTGGTTGCTTGGAAATATCCGAAGATAAAAAGCGCACCTTATCAAACGGCTGCACTAAAGTAGTAGCCACATTAATAAGATGAGATGCCACTCTTTTCAGATAGCGAATATAAAGTGCTGATATAACAGCATTTTGGGGAGATAATTTCAAATCTTCTTTCATTAATTTATCCAGAAGAGCATCACATTGCCGAGGTACGGTTTTACTGGCAACTGATTGAGCGGATTCTTTATCATAATTCTCAAACGCATAACTCACAATATCAAAGTCAGTTTCTATGTTTTTTTCAATATCTTGCAATTCCTCTTCTAAATCACCCACTTCTAATTTTTGAAATACAGCTTGCGACAGTTCTGCAATATTTGTTGTATAATCTCCGATTCGCTCCAAATCTATTACAATACCAATAAGAATAATCCCTCCAGGAGTATCAGCTGTACTTGAAAGCGAGAGATGTGTAAGAACTTTTTTGCGAATTGCTCTTTCTATTTTATCCACCTTCTTTTCTTCATCAAATATGTTAATATCAGGATGAGGAATAGGGCGACCTCGCAATTTTGCACAAACATTATCGAACATTTGATTATCACTTTTAAGCATTTGGCATGCTTCCTGATGAGCTTCCATAAATAGATTACTTTTTTTAAAAAGCCGTAAAATCTCTTTTAGCATTTTTACCTCCAAATAAAAATTTATTTTATTTCCTTTTTATTTCGGACAAAATTAATATTTTCTTGCTCATTATTCTCACTATTTAGTTAGCAACAAAATCAAAATCGGTATAGCAAAAAAAGTAATCAAAATAAAAAGAATAGGATACAGTTTATTTCTTATAACTATTTTTGATAATATAACAGATGCTACAATTGGAATGTGACGGACTGGTCTGACTGGCATAATAATTACCATTCCAAACATATTAAAACAGAAATGTGAAATCGCCACTATCAAAGCAGGTATACTACCAGTTGCCAGCGCAGCCAAAAGAGTAGTAACAGTAGTTCCAATATTTGCTCCGACTGTATATGGCAAAACCTGATAAATTGTCAATATTCCGGCTCCAGCAAGAGGTACAATTAGAGAAGTTGTTATAGAACTGCTCTGCACAATTGCAGTTAATATCAAACCAAATAGTAAAGCTAAAAATCCATTGCGAAAAATAACCTGGCTGAAGAACCTTTCTACTCTGTTTACAACAAGCAGGCGCAGTATTTTCACCATATATTTCAAAGCAATAAACAAAAAGAATAAGGCAATTGCAAGAATAACAAATTTTGCAAGTTGGGGAGATAACAGCTTCTGTAAAAGTCCTCCGTCAGCTGATGATTCAGGATATTGGGGATTAAATAAGAAGTGGACAACAGGTTTTGTAATTGCTGCAATAGGACTTTTAAACTCCACACCTTTCAAATTTGTAGAAACCAAAAAATTAGTAAGAGTTATAGAACTCTTTTCAATTATATGAAAACATATTTCCAGAGGTAAAAGGATAACAACAGCTATAATGTTGAAAAAATCGTGAACGGTTGCAGCTCTAAAGGCATTTTGAAATTCATCAGAACGAGAAATATGTGCCAGAGAAACCATAGTATTTGTGATGGTAGTGCCAATATTAGCCCCCATAATTATCGGAATAGCAATGCGAATTGAATGAGGTCCTAATATGCTACTTGCTACCAGACCAATCACAATAGAAGTTGTGGTTGATGAACTTTGCAAGATACTTGTAGCCAGAATACCCACAACTAATCCCATAATAGGATTACTAACATTTTGTATCAATCCTTCTGATAAACCCTTAAATCCCTTGAACCCCTCTCCCATCATAACAATACTGAGAAAGAAAAGGTAAATCAAAAAAAACAGAAGGAAAATTTTGGCTGTATGCTTAATATTGTGATGTTTCTGTTTCAGAAAATTGTAATCCATTCTATTACTTTTGCAAACTAATTCCGATTTTTAGAAAATATTTACAGTTTGTCTACAATCTCTGAAAGTTGATCAACTGCTTGAACATATCTTGTATAGAATTCTACAAGTTGTTGTCTTTTCATCTTTATGTTTCTACTTTTGAGGTCAAATGCTTGTAGAAAAGCTGTAAAGTCAATTTTGAGAAGGGTAGCAGTCTTTTTGATTATATCAATAATCTTTTCAGGAATTTCTTCATTCTTTAGAATAATAATAGCTTTCATTACAGGTATAAAGCTTGAGAATGAGGTAAAAATGAGATTTTTTATTACTTTCAAATTACCAATATTTTCAAGAAAAGCTAATCTAAGAATTAGCAACTTACCTTTCAATTCCCTTTCTGCTTGCAATCGTAAATGTTCTGGGTTTATTTTCAATTTTTCAAAATAATTATCTCCAAAAATAGTTTTATGTGAAGATTTTATATTCAGAAATTCAATTGGGAAAGTATCTAATGAACTTTCAATATATTGTTTTGAAAGAAAAAGTGGAGCACTTACATGTTTTTTTCTTAAATGCTTAATTGTTCCTTTTGCACCAATGAGATTTTTTAGATTAAGGTCTTCTAAAATAATAGCAACATTTATATCAGAATATTTCGGATTAAAATCTTGAGTTGCAGCACTACCATAAATATGAATCGAAATTAATGATTCACCAAAAACTGCCTTATATTTTTCTTCGATTTCGGTGAATAGTTTTTGTTTGTCTTTAATTTTCATAATTATTTTCCTTTACTATCAATAATGTTACTAAGATATTTATAACTAAGATTATTTTATCATTGGGTAATTATCAATACTTTTGTAACAGCTGTATATGTACTTCTTCTAAAAGTGAAAACAATCTCATCTTTTTTTGATACTGTTTCCCTATCAAAGAAATTATCAATTTTTTGGAATACAAGAGTAAAATCTCTTTTTAACTCCCAACTCCTTTCAGGATTATCTTTATCCAATAAGATAACGAATAATCGATTATCAGCACCAAATCTTTGAGCACCTTGATTCTCATACATCCAGACTGCTAAGTCAGATGGGGTTTTAATAGCATCAGCAGGGTTGTATTTACGAGGGAGATAAGTTACTTTTAAATCAAATGGTTGACCATTAAAGAAAATATCAATCCCTTTTATGTTTTTGATGGTAGGAATTATTTTGGGATGGGTGCTTATGTGTTCCTCAATTAACACAGTTGTCCAATGATTAAACCAGGTGCAAATCACATAATTTGTTACATCACTGTGAAGTTTGGCCTTAACATTACTCAACAGATCTTCATATCTTACAATTCTTCTAACATATTCAGTTTGTATTTTTTGATCTAATTGCCCCTGAACTACTCCCCAAGAAAAAGTTTTTACTTTCAACAGTATTCTACCTCTTCAAATTTAATATCATTATCTTCAACTTTATATTTGTATAATAAAATATTTCTTTTACTAAAATCACTTAATCTTGCTTTTGTTATTGTTTTATCATCAAAATCATATGCAATTAAGATTGGCTGAATAGTTTCAATTTCACTGTTTGCAAGTCTTCCAGCAACCCATTTTGAATAGTTGATAACTTGACTCACATCATTTGGTTTTGTTTTATCCCGTTTTAGTTCTATCACACTATATTGGTATCTTAATGGGAAACCCGTATATTTCATATTTTTGTGATAAACTAAGATATCAATATTCTTTTTTGTTACATGATATGGAACATTATTAGCAAACCACTCAATATCTTCAGCTGGACCAAAAATATTTCTTAAGCCCTTTTGCTCGAGTTTATCAATATTTGCAATCAACCACGCCCTCAATATAACTTCTAAATAAACTTTACCATTTCTATCCAATGGTAATTTTATTTGGGTAAAATTATTAGATGGATATGGTTTAATCCAATTGGGTTTATTTATAGCATTTCCATTTATCTTAACAAGTAATTCAATAAGTGCTTCTGCAGCTTCAGGATTAATAGTGTTAATGCCTCTTGCTCCTTGGATTTTTCTATAAAACCAACCCCAAAATTTCGATTCATATTCTTTCGTTGAGAATAAATAGTCTTCAGGAACTGGCTGTTGAAAATAGTTTAAACACTCAATTTTCACTCTTATTGGCCAAGTTTCACCAACACAACCAATAGATGTTGGATCAAAGAAGGATTCACTTGCAATTTTGTATATCCCATGAAATCCGACTTGCCTCTCATAAAGAAAAATAATGTCACCAATTCGTGTCCCTAAAATATCAGCTATCATACCCAAATATGGTTTTCTGCCGTTTTCTAAGTTTTCCTTAATAATTTTCTTGAGAGTATTTGGAATCCCTGCGATTCCAACGCCCCAGAAACTATTGTCTCTAACTACAGGAAAAGTATCTTTGTTTGTTATAAATACATGAGCTCTCATAATATTGCACCTCGATAAGTTAAAAATTCTTGTTTAACAATTTTCATAATCTTCCGCTTATCTATTTTACCGATACTCGAAGTAAAAGGCTTATCGTAAATGAAGTGTTGCTCACTGTCATAAATTTGAAGCCACCACACTCCGTCACCAATAAAATCATCTATATCAAATGAAAATAAATAGTAGAATTCTTCATCTTCAATATTTAGTCGTTTTAATTTTTTCACAATGTACTTCCCTTGATTAATCTATTCCAATCCCATTTCTTCCCAGCCTTCGACACTCAATCAAAGTTGTTCCGCTTCCCACAAAGGCATCTAAAACCCAATCACCTTTTTTTGTATATCTTAACATCATCTGATGAGGAATTTGAGGAATGAAGTTTCCCCAATACCAACCAATATGTGCACCAGAAGTGTCTCTTTTATCTAAAATCCATAAACTGTCTGTAATAATACTATCATATTCTTTCCACCTTAAAAGATTTATATCATTTATATTATTTGTTTTAATTTTACTAAAACCGTTTTCTAATCTTGTTAAATAGTATTTAGCTCTTTTAATTGTTTGTGAATTTAGAATTTGATTAAATTCAGAAATTAAAACATCTTTTCTAATTGAAATCGTATCACCATTAGGGTCAATATTTAATAATCCATATTTGTCACTTTTTGGATGTTTAATAATCTCAATCATTTTAATAATTTTATTCTTAATTATATTTAATTCTTTCTGATTATTTATTTCATTTAAAATTTCACATATTTTACTCTTACAAATAATTATAGAGCCTAATGAATATGGTATAGATTCTAAATTCTTAATTAATAACAGTTGATTACTATTTTTATTCATATTTTACTTAAATAATATCATTGTAAAAAACTAATCATTCAAAAACACTTTCGCACAACTCTTTGCAAGATTTCTTATTCTCTTAATATAAATTGCTCTTTCAGTAACACTAATTGCTCCACGCGCATCTAACAAATTAAAAATATGAGAACATTTTAGCAAGTAGTCGTATCCGGGATATATAAGCCCAATTCCAATTTGTTTTTTAGCTTCATTTTCGTATTTATCAAAATTTGTAAAAAGTAATTCAAGATTTGCTGCATTGAAATTAAACTCAGAGAATTCTTTTTCATTTTGAGTGTAAATCTCACCATATTTCACATTCTCATTCCAGGCAATATCTTTGAAATTGTCCACCTGTTGAATATACATCGCCAGTCGCTCCAGACCATAAGTTAGCTCCACAGGGATAGATTTTAATTCAATGCCTGCAATTTGTTGAAAATATGTGAATTGCGAGATTTCCATTCCATCAATCCAGACCTCCCAGCCAAGTCCTGCTGCACCAAGAGTTGGTGACTCCCAATCATCTTCTACAAAGCGGATATCATGTTCTTTAATTGGAGTTCCGATTGCTTCTAAACTTTTTAAATACAATTCCTGAATGTCACTCGGAGAAGGTTTAATCAATACTTGAAACTGATAGTAGTGCTGCAATCTATTGGGATTTTCACCATATCGTCCATCTTTGGGGCGTCTGGAAGGTTGAACATAAGCGACTTTTACAGGATAATTAGATAAAGATCCCAAAAAAGTTGCAGGATGAAAAGTTCCTGCGCCCATTTCAACATCATAGGGTTGACGAATTATACACCCATTATCATCCCAGAATTTTTGTAAATTGAATATAATTTGTTGGAAAGTCAATTTTTTATTCATCATAAAATGGGTCAAATTTTGTTTCTTCAATAAGAAGGTTAACTGTTTTCAGTTTCTCTTTGAGTTTTTCTTTCGTGAAAAAATCTGTCATAAGAGAATTTGCTTTTGTAAAATATTCTTTTGCAAAGACAAAATACGCTTGAGCCTTTTTCTTATGAAATCCTCTTAATTTATTATTTTCTTCATATTCATTGCTTAAGTCGGGATTTTTCGCTTTTTCATCATATTTGACAAAATTTTGATAATGAATATATCCTCTTTCATTATCAATTTCTGCAAGGAGAAGATATGCTTCTGGTTTGTCTGGTGCAATTTCAGCAGATTTTTTTGCATTGGTTATTGCATCTTCATAATTTTTCATTTGTCTATAGACATCAGAGATGCGGTTGTATCCTGCTTCAGAATTGGGAGCCAAATTGATATACTTCCTTAGTGCGTCCAGTGCGTCATCAAAATGTTGCTGGGTAGTATATGCTGCTGCTAAATTGAGATATGGTGAGGTGAGCGTTGAGTCTCCCCGGATAATTTCCAAATTCTGTTTAATGCATTCTTCAAGTCTTCCAGTTTTCTGATAAGCAATTGCGAGTTTTTTCTCCACCCCGCCTGCTTCTATATCTGCCCCTAACACAGTTTTTAGATGCGGAATCGCCTCGTTAAAATAGTCATTTTCAAAATACAACAGCCCAATGGCTTTGTGTGCTTTTATACAAGTTGAGTCATGCTTAATTGCAGATTGATATGCAGAAACCGCATCATCAAAATTTTCCTGTATTTGACAAATATCCCCAACATTACACCAGTAATCAATATTTTCTGGATTACTTTCAGCTAATTGCAAATATGTTTCACAAGATTGCTCAAGGTCTTCATTCATCTTATAAGCCCATGCTAATCCTTCAAGAGCCTGGATATATTCTGAATCTATCCTTAATGCCTGGCCGTAGTAATCAATTGCTGATTCATAATCTTCATTAACTGCTTCTATGTATGCAAGATGCTGATATGCAGTTTTTTCATCTGGATTGAGTTCTATTAGATTCAAAAATGCATTCTTGGCATCTTCATATTGCTCAGAATTAAAAAAGTTGAGTGCAATTTCCATTGCTTTGGTTTCTGCTGACTTACTTAGTGCTATCGCCTTGCTTATTATTTGAGATATTGATTTAAGCCTTTCTTCTTTCTTTTTTGCTATTTTTAATCTTTCAAATTGGATGTCCTCTGTTTGAGTATCTAAAATAAAGAAATTTACATTATATAATGTTGAACCAATCTGCGAAACATGTCCCCAGATACTGATATTTGCTTCCACCTTTTTTGCTAAATCTAAAACAATTACCTGGTCTAATTCTTCCAATTTCGTCTTACCAAGCGCTTTCTTAATATCTTTGGAACTAATTACCTTAATGTCAGGAAAATCTTTTGCGACTTCTGAGAAATCTTTCGTAAGATATTTACACATTGTTCGGCTATCCAAATCCAGGTAATGAAATCCCCAAACTGCAATTTTGATATTCTTGGTTTCACTTTCACTTTTTTCTGCAATGACATTTGATACACAGAATAATAATTGTAAAGAAACAATAACCAAAATTATACTTTGTATAATATTTCTTATCTTCATCCTGTCTCCTATAAATATTTTCTATTATTTGGTTTAATTTTTTTATTTAGAAAATTTTAATCAAGTAATTTATTAAATTTATGATTAATTTAGACAAAGATTGGTAAAATTACTTGACACAAGACCTATGTCTTATGAGCATTCCACTAAAGATTGTCAACATAAAACCGAGTTTGGTAACAAACTCAAATTAAAATAAGGAGATAAGAAAAAAGAGATTATTATAAAAGTTAGAGTGCTTTATGATGGGAAAAAGCAATAAAACAAACATAGGATTATTCGGGCAATGAAATATAAACTTACAATTAAGATGAAAACAGCAATTTTTATTGTTGGTATTACTCTATTTAAAATCCTCTACACGATGGGACTTAATGTATTAACTGATGAAGCATATTACTTTTTGTGGAGTGAACATCTTGATTTTTCATATTTTGACCATCCTCCAATGATTGCATATCTTTTTGCTCTTATTCGGTTTATTTTTAATAATAAAGAATTAGTTGTACATCTCGTTCCAATATTGCTTTCTGCCGGCACTTCAATTTATGTTTTCCTTCTTGGGAAAGAATTATTTAATAAGAAAATAGCTTTTCAGTTTGTATTGCTAACTAATTGTACTCTTATAATGTTTGCTGGCTCAATTATTGCAACCCCGGATACTCCGATGATATTTTTCCTCACTGGTGCAACTTATTATTTCTATCTTGCAACAAAAAAAACAAAGAATATCCATTGGTTTCTTACCGGTCTTTTTATAGGTCTGGCGCTTATTTCCAAATACATTTCTGTACTAATATATGTAGCTTTTTTACTTTATTTAACTTTAAAAGAAAATAGAAAGTGGTTGGGAACAGTAAAACCGTATTTATCTCTCTTTCTTTCTTTAATAATTTTCTCTCCTGTTATTTTATGGAATTATTTCAATGGATGGGTATCATTTAAATTTCAACTTTTTCATGGTCTTGGAGGCTCATTCCCTAATTTTGCAAAATTCCTTGAATTTCTTGGTGGACAAGCAGCTATTGTTACTCCTTTATTATTTCTGCTTTTCCTATTTGCTTTTATATATGTGCTAATAAAATGGAAAAAGGTTACTATTGAAGAAAAATATTTATGGATTATTTCAGCAGTTTTTTTTATCTTTTTCTTAATCTCATCTTTACAAAAAAAAGTTGAAGCTAATTGGCCCGCTTTTGCGTATATTCCTAATTCTCTTCTGATTATAGCACTTTATCAACAAAAATGGAAAAGGACAAACTTTATAAAAGGTCTTTGGGTCGCAAATTGGATAATAATGACTGGAATTTTAGTGCTTATTCTTATACATATTTATCTACCATTTATAAATATAAAGGGAGACCCAACTGACCAATTTTTTGGCTGGGATAAACTTGGAAGTGAAGTAGTTCGTCTGGCAAATGAAAATGATGGGTTTAAACTCTCTGCTAATCGCCTTCAAATTGCCAGTGAATTGACTTTTTACTCAGATAAAATGTTTGTTTGTTTTAATATTGATAGTCGTCCAAACCAATTTTCACTCTGGCAAAAAAATAATTCTTTTATGGGAAAAAATTTTCTTTTTTTTGACAAAAACAAACATCTAAGAAAAGGAATTAAAAATCATTTTAGTCATATTGAATTACTTAAAAAAATCCCCAGAAAACGCGGGGAAAAAATTTTGGAAACTTTTTATGTATATAAGGCAAAAGTCCAAAATAATTAAAAATCCAAAATACCTAAAAGTTCATTGATTTAGACCCCGTTGGATATTTATCCTACGGGACTTGCCTCAATGAAAAATAACTAACATTCCTATACTATAAGCATTGCATCGCCATAACTGAAGAAGCGAAAATTTTCTTCAATCGCTTTTTTGTATGCAGTCATAGTAAAGTCATATCCTGCAAATGCAGATACAAGCATAAGAAGCGTGGATTTTGGTAAATGAAAATTTGTAATTAATTTATCTACAACATGAAATTTATATTCAGGATAAATAAAAATATCAGTCCATTTCTTGCCAGAATGCAACTTCCCATTATGAAAAAAACTTTCTAATGTACGGACAGAAGTTGTTCCAACCGCAACGATATTTTTCCCTTTCATTTTTACATTATTTATCTTTTTCGCAACTTTGGAAGAAATACTACAAAATTCTTTATGCATTTTATGGTCCTCAATTTGAGGAGTATTTACAGGACGGAAAGTGTCAAGACCAATTCGCAGATTTAAAGTCACAATTTCTATACCTTTATTTTCAATTTGTTGAATAAATTTTTTATTAAAATGCAACCCAGCTGTAGGTGCGGCAACAGAACCTTTTTCTTTTGCAAAAACTGTTTGGTAACGGATTTTATCTGTTTTTATTGCTTCTCTTTTTATATAAGGTGGAAGTGGGACTTTGCCTATTTCATCTAATATAGAAAAGAAATCTCCATCATAAGTAAACTTTATTATCCTTTCCCCTCGTTCTTTATGTTCAACAATATCTCCATACAATTTTCCCTTATCAAATATTATTTTACTACCTTTTCTTATTCTCCTTCCTGGTTTGACAAGACATTTCCATAGATTTCTATCAATCTGCTCTAAGAGTAAAATATCTACTTTGCCTCCTGTTGGTTTGGTGCCAATAAGTCGTGCTGGAATTACTTTTGTTTCATTGAGTACCAGAATATCTGACTTATCTAAATAATTTATTAAATTGAAAAATCTATCTATTATGATTTTATTATTGGAGCGATTGAGGACCATTAATTTTGAGTTTGTCCTCTTTTTTATAGGAAACTGAGC
>JACNFI010000411.1 GCA_014384665.1 Candidatus Cloacimonadota bacterium | reverse complement strand
AAAAGCTTCATCTTTGATAAATCTGGTGCTTTTAGATTGATTGTCTAATTGTAATTGCTGTCTTGGATAAACATTTATATCAGATAATATCTCATCGTCAATGTAAACAATATCAATAGAAACATCACCTTCATTTGGAATTGCTACTAACCGTGAAAATCTGGGTAAGTCTGGTTTCCCAATCTCAACAAACTCTCCTTCGTTCCAATAGGATATCTTCTGGTAACTCTGCCCTTTTTCAATAATTGTTTCTGATTCATACCCGTTAAGTGAAAATTCTAATTCCGTTGTTTCAAGATTAGATGAGAAACATTCAAATAATTTGTTGTGTGAGTTTTCGGGAATCTCTACCCAATTAGCAAATAGACTAATTTTAAGAATAATTATTGCAAAAAAAATCAAGATTCTTTTCATATTTACTTACTAAAAACAATTCTGTTACTATTAAGAGATATGGCTGGTAAATTAAAGTCCAAACATTAATAGATACCAGTTTATTAAATACTTTCCTATTATTACATATACAAAGCTTCCAATAATTAAAAAAGGTCCAAAAGGGAATTCTTTTCTCCGATTATGCTTTACTATAAAAAGAACTAATATTGCTATAAATGATGAAATAAAAATAGTAAAAATGATTCCATATAATCCGATAAAACTGCCTATTGCAGCTATAAGTTTTATATCTCCTCCACCAAGAGATTCTCTTTTCGTAATAAGTTTGTAAAAAAACCCAATAAGAAGGAATACAACAAAACCGAAGATAGCACCTGCAAGGGATGATTGAAAAGATACATCATTTAAAGAGGAAAAAGAAAGTAGAATACCAATTGGTATTAGTGGAATAGATAGTATATTGGGAATTATCTTATGAAAAAGGTCAATAAAAAATATTATCAATCCAACTGAAAAGAATAATATATATTTTCCAAAAGTAAATGAGAAACTGTTTCCAAAGCGTAAGAAGAGAATAATAAATAATATAGGTGTTAGTATCTCAACGAAAATATAATGCCAATTGATATGTTCGCCACATTCTTTACATCTACCTTTTAAAAAAATATAGCTTAAAATAGGGACATTATGTAACGGACTTATCTTTTTACCGCAGTTTGGACAATAGGAAGCGGGAAAAATTATAGACTCTTTTTTGGGAATTCGATAAATACATACATTAAAAAAGCTGCTGAATATCGCTCCTAAAATAAAAATAAATAAATAAATTATGATTTGTTCAGACAATTTTTATACCATTTATGCAGTAAAAAAATAGTATTCAAGTACCTTAACTCAACTATTAATCTCACAAAACTCGATAAGTCAGGAATACAAAAATAAACTTGTTGATATATCTTATTCTACAACTTTACAAGTTGCGGAAAAACTATGGAGAAATTAAAGAATGCTATTCTGGGTTCCAATTTTATAGAGAAGAATGATAAATAAAATTGCATTTATATACAGCCACTCTAACTAAGACATTACTTTACTCCAGTACTTATTGCCATACCGAGATAGAAAACAGGAAGGTAAATTACAATAATTATAGAACCTACAAGTCCAGCCATCAGGATAATAAGTAGTGGTTCAATTAGGGAAGTAAGTCTATCAATAACAGAATCAACAAGCTTTTCAAAAAAATCAGCTGCCTTTCCAAGCAGTTTATCCATATCCCCTGTTTCTTCTCCTGTTGAGATTAATTGTAATAAAGTAGGAGGGAAAACCCTGGTTTTCTTGAACGCTCCAGCAACACTATATCCTTCTTTTACCATTACTCTTGCTTTTTTTACTGCTCTCTCTATCACTGCATTTTGAACAACATTCTCAACTAATTCCATTGTTTCCATAATCGGAACACCTGCATACATCAAAATACTGAAAGTACGAGAGAACTTGTTCATTATAGAATTATTCAAAAGGCTTCCAATAACAGGTATTTTACGATAGAAACCATCTATAATATATCGTCCTCTATCTGATAGGTAAAATAAAAATAAAGCCATAAAAATTGTAATAATAATTAAAATTGCATAGAATACATGTCCACGAATAAAATTGCTTATAGCTATAGCAGCTAGAGTTGGTACTGGTAAATCTGCACCAAAATTCGCATATACCTTAGCAAACAGTGGAATTATATAATAGAAAAGAACCCAAACGACAACTACTAAAAAACAAAGAATGAAAATCGGATAAGCAAGGGCAGACCAAACTTTTCTTTTTGTATCTTGTACTTTTTCAAGATATTCTGAAAGTTCATCCAAAATAGTATGAAGAGTTCCAGATGCTTCTCCTGCTTTAACTAAAGAGACATATAGGTTGCTAAAAATTCCAGGATGTTGTTCAAATGCTTCTGATAAGCTAAACCCCTTCTTAATATCCTCTGAAAGTTTTTTTAGAACTTTCTTAAATCTTTTGTTTTTTTCATCTCTTTCAAGATTGGTAAGAGCTCGCTCTATTGTAAGACCTGCTGAAAACATTGTTTGTAACTGTCTTGTAAAGAAGACAAGTGTCTTTAAACTTACCCCTGTTCTAATCTTATAAAGAGTAAGCATTATTTTATCAAAAAGAGACAATTTACCTTTGAAAGCTCCTTCTTCTGTAGATTTTACAGAGATAATAGTGCTACCTTCTTTGGTTAGCTTATCTATTGCTTCATCCATAGAAGAAGCTTTTAATGTTCCTTCAGAACGAGCACCTTTCACATCCTTGATTATGTATCTAAATACAGCCATTTTATTTACCCTTATAAGTTTTCCTGGGAGATTTATTCATTATATCTTAATCTGAAACTGTAAGTTTTATCACTTCTTTTATTGAAGTAATACCTTGTTTCATTTTTAGAATTGCACTATCATGTAATGTTTGCAGTCCATTTTTTATAGATACATCCCGAATAACATCTTGATTTGACTCTTCAAATATAAGTTTTCTAATCTTAGAAGAAACTTCAAGCATTTCAAATATTCCTGTTCTCCCTGAATAACCAGTATTATCACAATGCACACAACCAGTTCCTTTTTTGAAATTAATATCTTTTGCTTCTGAAGTAGTTATCCCGGCATCATATAATTCTTCTTCAGCAGGAACATAATCTGCTTTACAATGTGGACATATCTTTCTTACAAGCCTCTGAGCCATTATAAGATTTAATGAGGACGCAACAAGATAAGGAGGTATGCCAATATCAATCAAACGAGTAATGGTTGCAGGAGCATCATTTGCATGCAAGGTCGTGAACACAAGATGTCCTGTTAATGAGTATTTAATAGCTATATCAGCAGTTTCTTCATCTCTAATTTCACCGATAAGAACTATATCTGGGTCTTGCCTTAAGACATGCCGAAGGGTATTAGCAAATTTAAGCCCTATCTTCTCTTTTGTCTCAATCTGAGTAACTCCATCTAATCTATACTCAACAGGGTCTTCCACTGTTACGATATTACTCTCAATATCCATAATCTCCTTTAATGCGGCATGAAGTGTTGTGGATTTTCCACTACCTGTTGGACCTGAAGCGATAATAATTCCATACGGACGACGAATCCATTTCTTAAACATTTCACGATTTTCTTGTGTAAAACCAAGAGTATCCAGATTGAACCCAAATTCTCCTTTATCGAGTAGTCGCATTACGACTTTTTCTCCTGTAACTGTTGGAACAATAGATACACGAACATCTACTCTTTTTAATGCTGTTTTTAAAGAAATATGACCGTCTTGTGGCAATCTTCTTTCAGCAATGTTTAATCTAGACATTACTTTTACTAAAGAAACAATTCCGGTATGCATTCCAATAGGAGGGGACATAACTTCACGAAGTGCACCATCTACGCGTAAACGAACTCTTGTATGTTTAGTTAAAGGTTCAATATGAATATCCGTAGCATTTGATCTTATTGCTTCAGTAATCATTAAATTAACCAATTTAACTACGGGTGCATCAAGCTTTGCTTTTGAATCAATTGTGACTTCATTCTCATCCTCATCAACAGCCACAAATTCAAAACCGCCAACAGCATCTTCTACCTGTGTAGTTGTTCTAATACTTTTGTAATATCTTTCTAATGTATCTGTTAGAATACTTTCACTAATCAAAACTGGAGTAATTGGTCTACCTAATATCTTTTTCAAATTATCATAAATAACAATATTTTCAGGGTCAGTCATCGCAACAATGATAGAGTTTCCTTGTTCACGGATTGCAATGACTCGGTTTTCAACAGCAAAGGGTTCGGGTATCAATTTTACAATTTCAGAATTCAGGTTCAAAAGCTGCTCCTCATCAATAATGTCATATCCAAGTTGTAGATGCAACGCCTTTACTAACTCTTCTTCATTTAGATAACCCAATTTTATTAGAGTTTCTCCAATCTTTAACCCAAAATTCTTTTGTTTTACAAAAGCTTCTTTTACTTGCTCTTCTGTAACAACTCCATTATGAATTAGTATCTCATCAATTTGTGCAAATTGGGGATTAAAGGTCATCTATTCTCCTTGATATTGATTTATGAATGATATCTGCAAAATTGTTCATTTTTTCTACCTCAATAATAACATTTTTTTTATGGAAGTGAACTTTCCATTTTTAATTTTGTATAAGTAAACACCCATTCCAACGGATTTTCCTGAAGAATCCTTTCCATTCCAAATAACTTTATGCCACCCAGAACTTGTTTCTTCTTCGACCAAAGTTTTTACAAGTTGTCCCCTTATATTATAAATTGATAATTTAACTCTTCCTCTTTGGGGAAGTCCATATTCAATCGCTGTTATTTTGTTAAATGGATTTGGATAATTTTGTGACAACTCTACTTTTGCAGGTATCATTTGATGAATATCTTCATCTGATTCTTTTTCAAGTAAAAGAGAAATTAGGTATTCTCGTGTTTGTAAGTATTCTTCTCTGGAAGATGGCTTAAGTTCTGGAAATTTACCTGTATAATTTCGATATTTTTCAACAGCTTCCATTAAGAGATAAGTATAGCCTATATCAATTACAGCATAAAGAGAATCAGAATACGATGGAGGATCTTCAATTATCTCTTCAAACCATTCTATTGCAGCTGGATAATCACCCATCTTAATATTGCAATAATTCGCTAAGTAATCTGCTAATTTTCTTATCCTGTCAGTATAAAAAAGATTTGGTTCTGTATTGAAATATTGCTGCAATTCCGAATAATTGCCTTCTAGATATTCTTCAACAGCCAGTAAGTACTTTGCAGAATATAGAGCATACTCTGAACGAGGAAATTCAGAAATTACCTGCTCAAAAAGTTGCTGAGCAAGAAGATAGTTTTCCAGTTGAAAGTTATATAAAGCAGATTCGAATAATTCTTGTGCTGGATCAGGTATATTTTCGATTAAATCTCCTGGTATCCAAATAGGTTCATAGATATAAGAGTCAGGCGGATAAAAATCATTTTCAGGCATGAAATCTTCACCCCAATAATTATATTCAACATTAAGAACATCATCGTAATCTTCAGGTCTATAATGAGAACATTTGATAAGATAGTAACCGGGAAATAAATCATCATATATTAGGTTTTTATGGAGTTTAATTGGAAAGCTGTCATGAGCAAAAACCATCTCTTTATTGAAATTATTGTGAATCGTTTGATAAGGGGCATCTTCATTACCAGAAATTGCAATATTACAATTTCTGGCACCAGCAATTCCAATATAATTAGTATAGATATTATTCGACCCAATAATGTCAGCATTGCTATGATAAAGCTCAATACCATATCCGTATTGATTATTATTAATTATATTATCTTTTATTAAATATTCACGACCATGTCCGGATTCATTTATCCATAAAGCGGTGTTATAATTCATGATATTATTGTTAAGTATGATAAAGTTAGGATATGAACTAATTGCAATTAAAGTGTTATATATACAATTATTCATATTACAACCTTCAATATGAACGATATCATTCTTATCACAATTCTCGTCTGAAAAAGCATTAATATTAGTTTCCTGAGTTGTAGACTCTATCAAATAGAAATCTTTATTCAGATGTTCAATGTAAGAATTTTCAAACGAAGCATTAGATATATGCACATTTGTGTTCTCTGAAACCAAATTACAACAAATAAAATGAGATATATTCATAATTACATCATCACAATCAATTAGATATAAACAACTTGCATTATAATCTTCAGAATTCATAAAGCTTATATTTTCCCCAAGAATTAAAATTGCATTTTGTAAAGTGAGATTACTATTATTTTCGAAAAAGATAACACAATTATTGGTTATTGTAAGAGTAACCCCGGAGTTCACAACAATATTACGGTCAACATATATTGTATCCGCATCCCATATTGTATCTTCAGTAATATAAATTGTATTATCATATCCAACACCTCTTAAATTCATAGTTACAGTTTGGTTTGCACCATAATCAAAATTTATTGATAATTCTCCCTCATACTCTTGCTCAAGGGTTGGCTGAAAACTGACAGTTAATAATAGAGAATCATAGGGTTCAATTACGATTGGATACTCATCCTCCCTCTTGCCAGATTTATCTTTTTCTTTTGCTACTATTCTACTGTAAATTATATTCTTCTTTGATTTAGTATAATTTCTACTCTTGGATCTATTGCCCACCATTCCATCAAATTTTGTTGTACTTTCTCCTCTTATTTTTTTTGCTCCTGATACTTTGCCAGGAACTATATTATCTTTTGAGCCCCCCTTTTTACCAGTTTGTGATTTGTCAAGTAAAGACACTTCAAAATCTTGGGAAGCTTCTATTGAATTAATGCTCAAAGGTCCAAAGCCTCTATTGATCAAAGTAAGAAGTTTCTCAGAATGATCACCAATAGCCACATTTCTAAAATCAAGACTTGATGGATTAACTTTCAATGGTGCTATCCCATTAAATTCAAAAGCTCCAATATCATAATGATAACCAAAAGCAGGATAACCAATAAGTTCTTCTGAAATTACAATATCACTACCAACTACATACCAGTTTGAAAGACAACCATTGTCAATACAAGGGGATATACTCTGTAAATGATAGTCTCTAATATTTTCATCAATGAAAACAGGCTCAGCATCAATATTTCCAATGGCAATTCCTTCATAACCAGGTAATTCTAATATTTCTTGAGAAAGATGTTGGATATCACAAAAGCTAATATAGGCATCAGAAATTTCATTAAGAACCTGGGTTGACAAAGAATCATTCTCACATGAATTATACCATAAAATTGTATTCAGCATAGTTGCTTGTGATTGATCTTGCTTTAATGCCAGTCCACCTCCATGATATATGGCATTATTGTGACAAATGGTATTGTTAAGTAGAATTGAATGTCCACATAATTGATGTAATGCACCACCTTCATCTGCTTGATTGTCATAAATAAAGTTCGCTATCAAAAATAAATCGTCATGTGTGCAGATTGCACCACCGAAGCCATCTGGCTCACGACCAGCAAAAGCAGAGTTGGAATATATTTCATTTGATTGAACTATTAATGTATCATTACATAAATTATAAATGGCTCCACCATGATTAGCAGTATTGTTATGTATTTTGCAATCCTTAATTAGGATTTCTCCACCATTACAATAAATAACCCCGCCGTGATACGCAGAGTTATTCATAAAATCACAACTTGAAATATTTATAGAACCTGAAGTGTTAGTAAATAATACACCACCTAACGATGAATTGCTTTTTACAACTAAACAATGTTCAAGCGTTACGGATCCTTGTTCTAAAACTTTTATTCCACCCCAACTATTTATACTATCTGGTGTAGAAAAAGTTATCGTATTATTTAATGAGCCGATGGCATTAAAATTTCCTTTAACTGTAATGCTATAATCTCCCCTGAAGATAATCATTACACTTGAATCTACACAAACCGATACATCAAGCAATATTTCAATGTTATCAACGACATTAACAGTATCTGAGCGCCAGAAAGCATCTTGAGCAATAATTCCTGACACCTCAATTGAACTTGGGAATTCCGTGCATTCATAAGCTCCGATGTCGTAATTAGTATCAAAAGCAGAATATCCTAATAAATCTGAATCTATATTAGTTGATAATCCAGTTGTACTCCATCCTTCCGGACAACCGGAATTAATACATGGAGAAATAGTTTGGAGGCAATAATTCCCATTATTCTCGTCAACAAATAATGGATGTGAATCTATATTGTTTTCATAATGTCCTGGATATCCTCCTTCTGGTCTATTACGATCGGTTGTTTTTTGAGGAGAAACTCGGGAAACTCTGTTAGATAATTTTCTGTTATGTTTATAGGAACTTCGTAGTGGCAAAGGCGATTTTCTACCGGAATTTCTTGAAAAACTATAACCAAAATCCGTTGTATCTCCTTCAACATCACAGTAATAAAAACCGGAGTAGATTTCATCTTCCGGATCTAATAAACTATCATCATAATTAGCAAGAAAAACCTGATTTCCCGAACCTGCACTGTTATTATAGATTATTGTATTGACAACCATTGGCAAAGCTGTAATAGTATTGAAATATATGCCTCCACCGTAAGATGCATTATTAGAAACTATTGTATTGTTGATAAGATATGGAGAACATAAGCTGTCAATGTAAACAGCTCCACCATCAGTTGCCATATTCTGATATATTGTGTTTGTTAGAATTTTTGCATCGGAATTAACACAATATATAGCTCCGCCGAAAGTAGATTGACAATTTTTTATATTATTCCCATTAAGAACAGGGGAAGAATCAAATATATAGATTGCTCCACCTTTCTGTTCAGCATAACAACTATCAAAATAACAGTTAGCAGTTGTTATATCAGAATATGATTCGATGCTTATTGCCCCTCCATTTGTGCACCCAGTTAATGCAGTTACTTTACCATATTTGAAATCACAATAATATAAAGTAGAGGAACTTAAAGAATTACCACTCTCAACTTTAAATCTTATTCCACCCCAGCCAACATCGGTATTTGCAGAGATGAAATTAATATGATTATCGTCAACTCCTAATGCATTTAGAGAACCATACACTTCAATTGAAAAATTGTCAGCAAATAAAACCATTACACCAAGATTAATCGTAAGAGTAACATCCTCGGGTATGATCACATCACCAACTATGTATACAGTATCACTTCCCCAGAAGGTATCTTCTTGTAAGGTATCTGAAACTTCTATAAAACCGAGAAAATAAGGATATTCATACGCTCCAATATCAATCATATTTGAAGCTAAACTTATTCGGGGATTTCCTGCAATATCGTATTCAGGTAATCCGAAGCCGGTTGTATCGGGGATTCCCGTATTTATACATTGTGAATTCTCATTTAACATATAGGAATTTATCCAATAATTGATAAATGAAGGATCAACATCAATATTATTTTCATAGCTACCCTGATAAACAACTCCTGGCCCCAATCCAAAGTTCTCCTGACCACCTTGAATGTCACAATAAAAAAAGTCAGGGTTTGCGTCATTAGAACCTATAAATACCTGATAATAAGAATGGCTGTGATAATTTCCCCATATTATCGTATTGGTGACAATTGGTGATGATTGATCAAAGTAAATTACACCGCTGAGCGAATCTGCATAATTATATGTAATTGTATTATTTGTAAGAGGTGCAGATGAATTTATTAAAGTGATACCACTGCCATTTTGAGCTGTATTTATATGAATAAAATTATTAATTATCCTTGGAGACGCATCTTCACAACAGATTGCTCCGCCTGATTGTGCATAATTTTTAGTAAATTTATTGTTAATAATATCAGGACTTGAATTAATACAATAAACAGCACCGCCTTTTTCAGCTCTATTTTTATAAAAGTGACAATTTTCAACTTTCAGATTTGAGAAATTTTCAAGATATAAAGCACCACCATAAAAATAACTACTATCACTTTCCACATCACAATATTCTATTTTACTATAATTTATTTCCGAATGATTTTCAGGGGATGTATTTATAAATCTAATTCCTCGCCAGGGCTCAGATAAATCGCTTTTAGTAAAAGTTACCATACTATCCGCTGTTCCATTTACGATTAAACTTCCTTCAACATATAAAGAATATGGACCTTCAAATGTTACATAAACACCTGGATTTATCGTTAATGTTGCTCCATCTGTTATGGTTACATTATACGGAACAATAATATCTGTATCCCAGCAGGTATCTTCGTTAATAGTTTGCTGTGCTATATTTGCGCCATTAATAACACTAAAATTAAAAGATAGAGTATCGTAATTTCCATTGATATCCTCTGCACTGACAAAAACTTCATAGTCGCCATTTGATAACTGCCATCTGGGGATATAGTGTGCGAGAAGCATAGGGTAAGGATAGATATAGGCTGGAAGATAATTTGTTAATGTATATACAAGATAACGAGAAGGATGTTGTCTAGTTAAAGGTGAAAAAACCTCGCTAACATAGTTATCCTCAGGTTGTTGATCAAATTGGTATTTAAAGCCATATTGCCCATCAATAAAATTATACATTTCATAATCATCTACTAATCTTATAAGTTTATAACCAATTCTATACACTCCAACCTCAGGATCGCCTTGAATTTGCCATGGTGTTTCATCAAAAGTATGGGTTACAATATCCAATCCGTAACTTACAGAATCCAGATCAATGATATTATCTTCAATCTGGTTATCTGAACTTGCCAAGATTTTTACAATGTCTTGCTCATTATAAATTCTTATCCAGTCTATAGTGGGATGTATTTCATCGATGGGTCTATTTTTAAATCCACCATTTCGTAAAGGATTCACTCTGGGGGTTAACCAGTGATTCCAACCAGTGACTACACCAGTTAAATCTTCAAAATGAAGATGACCTAAGCCTGAGGCAATTGGGATGCCGGAGTTCCTAATTTTATCTTTCAGGTAATTACGTTTTGTGCTATCCGGCTCTCTTATATGCAAATAGTTAAATTTATCTGTCTTTACATGAGAAAGTTCTTCGGCTTTTTGAGGAGTAATTGGCGGGTTACTAAAGGGGTCTGGGTCTTCATGTTTATATCTTAATTTTCCTCTACAAATTGTATAACATTGGGTGCCTGAAGGAGCTAAATCAAAATCTACACCACGGTGAAATGCTTCTGCTCCCCAATCTCTAATTCTGTATTCACAAAATGTAGCGGTAACCCCAAATTGAGGTTCATGGGTAAAAATATTCCAATCTGCCGTCATCGGATATCCATAATCGTCAGTTTTATAGCTTTCGACCCAATAAATTGCCTGTTTATTCGTATGAAGTTTTGGATCCTCATTGTATTC
>JACNFI010000410.1 GCA_014384665.1 Candidatus Cloacimonadota bacterium | reverse complement strand
CATAAGCATCAAGAGAAATAGTCCAATCTGCATCCCCTTCAAATTCCCAATCAAAAGCTGAAAAATCACCCGTCTCAAAATCTTCTATAATTAAACCAACTATGTGAGTAAAATCGTATTGAACATAATATTCTTCAGCAATTACTTCGTAATTAAATGTTATTGGTGTTCCTTGTGCAATATCATCACTTGCTGTAGCAGTAAAAACCGCATTACTAAAAGATTCCGGTTCAATTGGTCCTAATTCATAAAAATCATTTTCAATTGTTATCAAATCATTATTGCAAGTCAAACTTGCAATTGCAACTGGAGATGTAGCATGACCAATGTTGTATGTAGGAATGGTTATTGTAAAAGTTTCACCAGGATCAATAATTCCATTGTTGTTTCCAGAGCTATCGTCAAAGATTATATTTTCTACTAAAAGATTTGGGGCATTTACTGTTATATCAAAATAAGAATACCAAGTTTCGTACGAATTTCCAGATATTTCTAATTGGAAATTTATTTGATGCTGGTCTGGAATGTTATTTGCAATTTGGAGTTCAAATGCATTCTCAATTGTAACAATAGTTTCACCGAGAATGGTTCCAACATTCTCTTCTCCATCTATAATTGTTATAAACTCGTCCTCTGTTGATAGTATTGCATAAACATTGATAGCATCTTCCAGACCAATATTTTCTAAAGCAATATTCAAACTGATGTTTTCATCATATTCAGGTATATTATTATTATCATCAATGACTTCAAAATTATTAAGAATTACATAAGAGCCCTCATTGGGAATAATGGTAATCGGAAAAAATGTTGGAAGGCAATTGTAACCAGAAATAATTAGTTCTGCTTCCCCTGTTTCAGTTATTATAGAATTAAAAATTACCTCAACAAAACCTGTTGAATCCGTTAATCCAGTTCCATATAACACACCATCTTTCATTATTGCACAAGTGAGTCCTTCAACTGAACAATCTCCTGAACTACTCAGTGTTATATTTAAAGAAGTGGTGCCGATTGGAATAGAATCCTGGTAAGTTGCTTGAATAGAAATTGGTTCATCAGTCCATATAGACATTGCGGGATCTCCAATAACATTGCAATCATAGAAACACCAACGAAGGGCACCTTCTTCCCATTGCCCTGGAGCATTTACCCATGGAGCTGTATCAATTTTCGATTCTAAATGTGTATTTCCAATCCTTCCTATTCTACTACCATAGAGAGCGTCTATGAATTCACGATGTAAATGTTGGGAAGGTCCCTCTGTTTGTCCCTCATTAAACCAACCATAACGAGAGTTTCCCGCAAATGCAACAGCAAAATTTTCAATATTAATCATCTCTTCTCCAATACAATCATCATAATCAAAAGCACCCGAATAACAACCATGAGTATAAACAAGAGTATAATTATGATTAATGCCATTTACTTGGGAAAAATTTGAATTTGTTATATCAGACAAATTCAGGCGCATACAATAATTCCAATTTGCATGTCCGACATGATGAACAAAAGGTTTTCCTTCATTTATTTTTGAAATCAATGTGCTACCCTCCCAATAACCAATATCCCTATCATAAAGCGTCTCAATATCATGGTCTTCTGGAATCCCATTTGTTGTATAACCATTATCATCGTGATAGCCAATCAGTAAATCAAGATAATCACCACCCCAGGTTAAAGGGTCTTCCCAGAGAAGCTCTCCAGCTAAAATGGGTTTATCCAATTCCCCAAGAACAGGATTATCCTGATAGGAAATTATTTTGCTAAGAATATTATTCAAATCATTTAGGTTGTTTATTACAAGACGGGCAACAGAAACCTCTGGTAATAAGTCATCTTCACCTATCTCACCCCATAAATTGTTTCCATTGTCATTCCATGAACCATCCAGAGAAGAATAATATAAATCTGCAGGAATATTATCATCTTCATAAACGGAAGAAGATTGGACCATACAATAAAATCCCCGATAAGGAACCAGTTCAACATCACCACCTAACAAAACATATTCAATACTGTGTTCTTGATATTCTTGAATAATATAATTACGAATTTTTTCCTGCAAATCAAGACCAGTAATAATTGAGTTTATCATTTCAGTAGTTATAATTTCTGTTCTAATTCCTCTTATCAAATACAAATCTATCAGTTCTTGATAGTTGTTTTCAAATTGAGAGGGAGTAACAATCAACATTTGGTAATCACCTTCTCTTGGTTCTCGTTCAGGATAACATGATATAAACTTCGGATTTTGAGCGATTCTACGAACTTTCTTTATTGTTCTTGGGGATGAATTCAAATTTTCTAAAGCTTGATATGATTTTTCATCAATTCGTGTAGATATTTTTACAGTAACCTTTTTGAAGAAACTTATTTTCCCTGTTGAAGGAAAATACTTTATAGGTGTGAAAGCTGAAAATCCAAAAGAGTAACCATTCATAAAATGTGTTGAGAGTTCGCCATATAATTTTTCAGGATACTGAACATCACTGTTATAAACCTCTAAATCCTTCACAAATTCTCCTGACCTTCCTTCTGAAATTGGTTGAGAATGTTGTTGTGGATATAGTTCAAAAAATCCAACTAATTCAGTTTCTTCATATCCTATAATTTCAATAGATTCTGCAATTTCTCCTGGTGGTAATAATAAGGATACATCTTTATAAGGTAATGTTGGTTCTCCAGCTTTTCCTGTTAGTAATGTGTTTTCAAAATTGATAATTTGATATCCATCTAATTCAATGATTTCGTAATTATTAAAATAATATTTTTTTTCAATAATCTCTGCATTTAAAGAGATAAACAAGAAAATAAATAAAAGTATTGATAATAATTTTTTCTTCATCTCACCTCCATTTGGGATTTCTTAAAACATCAGCTATCAATTGTAAGAAACTTGCATCTTCAGTTAATTTCTTACTTCAATAAAATGCATTTTCTTACTTTCCTATAATCTCCTGCAATTATCTGGTAAAAATACAAACCTGCTTGAACATCTTTTGCATCCCAGCATTCTTGATAATTACCAGTATCCTTATATTCATCAATTAGTGTTTCAATTATTTGACCCTTCACATTGTAAATTTCTATCTTCAATTTAGAGGGTTTTTGTAATGAGTAATTGATGTATGTTATAGTCTTAAATGGATTGGGTTGATTTGGATGAAGAGTAATATCTGGAGATATTAAAATTTGATCATCCGCACCTATATTAGCTATTGTAACCGAACCATCAGTTGTATTATATAAGTAACTAACTTCATTTACATCAAATTGAGTAAATGTTAAAGGTGTAGAATCATCAACATTACCAACAGCATCAAATTCAAGATACGCTACTACACCACTTCCAGTAAATAAATCTAAAGTAGCATAAAAAACAAGCATAATTTGTCCATCTATTATCGCATTTATTACTAAATTGTAATTCTCATTTTCTAAAATTCCACCTTGTAATGTTGCTCCTGCAGCATCTATTACACCCTCATCAAACTCTATAGTTATATCCATACCTTCTAAATCAACTAAATTATCAACTGTTAAGGGGACTGTGAAAGATTCTCCAGGATTTACTATTAAGCTTGGCAATATAGCTGAAGGCTCTGCAAATGCTAATGGTGAAATAAATAAAGTAATAGCAATACTACAAACAAAAAAATATTTTTTAATAATAATCTCTCCTTTCAATTATTGTCATATCCCCGCGTCCGCGGGGATCGCTGTCATAATGGCTAAAGCCGTCATAACGCTTCGCTGCCAAAATGCTCACTTTGTTCGCTGTCATAACGCCTCGCTATCATTAAGTCATTTGTTCGCTTTGCTCACTGTCATAATGATTATTTATGACGAGCCAAAGGCTCATTTGACGCTCCGAAGGAGCAAATGACTATTTATGACGAGCCGAAGGCTCTTATGACGCTATCCCCGTGGACACGGGGAAGTAGCATTTGACCATTTATGACGCTCCGCCAGACCCCGACATAGTCGGGGACTCCGTTTCGGAACTGGCGGACTCAGAATGACAGGTATATGATAAAATTTCCTAAATTTACCTATTTTACAGATTTTTTAACTTTCTTATCTCTTATATCTTCCCATTAATTGTCCATCTGCAATGATATGACCCTTCATTGCTTTCAGAACTTTTTTCTTTGATGCTCCAGGTTTTAAATTGAGCATTGTATCAAGTGCATATATCTTAAAGAAATAGCGATGTGTGCCAGATGGTGGGCAAGGGGGTCCATATCCAATTCTACCTCCACTATGAACACCTTGCTTGCCAAATAGGTTAAGTCTCTCAATATCGTCAAGTAATGGCTTTTCAGTAGAAATATTCTCTGGCAATTCTTTTATTGCTGATGGCATATCATAAACTACCCAATGTACCCAGGTACCCATTGGAGCATCTGGATCATCGCTAATTAGCACGATACTCTTTGCATTCTCCGGAACAGATTCCCATTCTAATGGAGGAGAGATTCCTTCTCCATCACAGGTATATTTTCTGGGAATCATCTCGCCATCTGCAAATGCAAGGCTTGTTATTTTTATAGCCATTTTTTTACCTTCCTTTTCTTCTAAAGAGGCTATTTTCCTCTTATCTAATTCTTTCTTCTTGCAAGCAACAAATGATAAAGATACAAACATACAAAGCGTTAATACTATTATAATTCTAATTCTGTAATTATTGTTTAACATTTTTCCCTTTTTTGTTTCGAGTCGTTGTTTCACTTGCGACTGGAATATTCATCTATTTATCTAATCAATATCATTTTCTTAATAATTGTCTTATCCTTTGTAGAAAGCTTACAGAAATAGATTCCAGAACTCATCCCCGTCCCAGCGGTCCCCGATCTAATCGGGGAGGGGATCTCGAGGACATCCCATTCAATCTGTTTTCTACCTGCTTGCTCAAATCCATTAACAAGCTCTTTTACAAGTTGTCCTCTTACATTATAAATTTGAATATTAACATAAGTATCTTGGGGTAAATCATATCTAATAAATGTTTTAGAATCAAATGGATTCGGATAATTCTGATAGAGTGCAAACTTATCTGGAATAGGTTGAATTATATTTACTTCTAATCTTTTGGTAGTTACTTCTTTTCCTTCTGAAACTACCACCTGTAATCCACCCAATGCTTCTGTCTCATTAATATCAAACTTGGTGAAGTAGACATCTGTTTTGCTACCTTCAACTCCAATCACATCAAACTCTACAAATGCAACTACTCCTGATTCTGATACCAATTCTCTCTTTGCATAGATGACCATTGTGCCTTTACCAGTTTCTGTAAGATTTGTTTCTATTGCATAATCTTTGCTATTAAGTATTCCTTCATTTAGACTTAATTCTGTTAATTTTAATACTTCTGGATTAAATGAAATTTCAATATCAATACCTTCAATTTCTGTTACATTTTCTATTACTATTGGAATTTTCAGGATAGAGTTTATGTTTGTCTCAAATTCAATTGCTTCAAATGATTCAGAAGAAAGGGTTACTCTACTATCTGGTGTCCAGTTACCTGAAACATCACCTAATCTTATAGCGATGAAGTCCTCATCTGTTAAATCTGAATTTAATGGAGAATATTCCCTTGTATTTTCATAAACTATCGGAGGCCAATCATTACATTCAGGAATAGGTTCTGGTGTAAATACCCAGTCAATACCATCACCATTTAATTCAGTAATTAAGAATGCAACATATCTTGCTACTCTGGAAGCATCTGTGCCACTGATATTACCATTCATAGAGACATCTCCTGCTATCATTTCAAGGCAATCAAATTCATACAGTAAAGCAGCATATCTCGCTATTCGGGAGGCATCTAATCCACTTAATCCACTAAGGTCATCAGCTTTGGATGGAGTAGAAATATAATTACCACCAGGAATATCAACTAAAAAGTAATCTCCACTTGTGGTTGTTGTAGTGGAATAAGTTCCAACTCCAGTAAGATTCACTTCTACATCTGGAATTGGATCATCATCACTAAAGTAACCTATATTTCCTGAAATATGAAAATAGTTTTGAGTCTGGTCAAAATAATACGCTCCCATATCATTTCTTGTTCCATCTGGGTCATAATACATTGGGTCAGGGTCTCCAGCATCTATACAAGGTGATTTTGTAGAATCAGGTATTGGAAAGTTTGCCCAGGTGAGATGAAAATCCCCACTTTCCGGGTCTGCAAATAATGGGTCTGCATCTATGTTCCCATCAAGCCAGTTTACAGTGCCATTGTTGTTGGTTACAATAGCAGATTCTCCACCCTGAATATCAGAATATGCAATAGTAATTGAATTTGGACCAGCTGCTTCACAGAAACAAATTTCTTGTGGTGAGTTATCCCACAAAATGGAATTTACTAAACTTGGATTGGCATTAGTAACACAATAAATTCCACCACCTGAGTTAATAGCTAAATTATTAGAAACTGTAACATTACTCAAATTTGGATTGCAATTGTTATAACAATGAATCCCACCACCCCAACCAGTCGTATTTTTACTGATTGTAACATTGGTTAAACTCGGGCTGGAATATAAATACAATCCAATGCCTCCACCATCATAAATAGATGAATTGTTGGAAATTGTTATGTTTAAGAGATTCGGACTGGAATACCAATAAAAGTAAGCACCTCCACCACAACGAGCAGTACTATTTGTTATTATGATATTATTTATAAAAATATCAGATGAATTATAGCAATAAATTGCACCGCCACAATTATCAGGAAAATTCCCAGCGGCTTTTCCATATTCCAATTTACAATAGACAACCTTTGAACTGTCCTGTCCATTCAAGTCGGTATCGTAAAATCTTAATCCGTGCCAACCTACTATGGTATCCTGTGCAGTAAAAACTATAGTATCAGAAGCAGTTCCTTCCGCTAATAATCTACCATAAATGTTAAACTTATGATGACCGAAAAAAATAACCTGCACACCAGGTTCAATCACCAATGTGCTGTCAGTCGGAATATTTATTTCACCACCAATAATATACGGGCTATTGCTAATTGTCCAGATTCCACTTACATTGCCTGGTGGTATATTGGGTCCCTGGTCAAAATAAAATGCACCCATATCATTTCTTGTTCCATCTGGGTCATTGTATATCGAATCTGGATTACCGGTATCTATACAAGGTGATTTTGTGGAATCTTGTATTGGAAAGTTTGCCCAGGTGAGATGAAAATCCCCACTTTCCGGGTCAGCAAATAATGGGTCTTCATCAATATTATCTGTGCCAGACCATCCCCCTTGTATGTCAGAATAACTTACTGTAACAGTACTATAGTAGGATTCATAGATTTCCTGTGGAGAATCATTCCAGAGAATACAGTTCAATAAACTTATACTGGATAGACAATTATAAATTCCACCACCATCATTATCTGCACTATTTTCACTTATGGTTACATTGGTAAGAATCGGGCTGGAATAATAATAACAGAAAATACCACCACCATTCAAAATTACACTATTCCCACTTATGGTAACATTGATTAGATTAGGACTAGAATTATAACAGTAAATTCCACCACCTTCATAGGCACAATTTTCAATTATGTTAACATTAGTTAAATTCGGATTAGAATTATCATCACAGTACATCCCACCACCATAATAAGCAGTGTTCCCACTAATTATAACATTAATTAAGTTCGGATTTGAACACAAGCAGTAAATACCACCACCATTCTCACTTGCACTATTTCCGGTTATGATAACATTAGTTAAACTTGGGCTGGAAAAACAATTGTAAATCCCACCACCCAAATAATTAGCAGTATTCCCACTTATAGTAACATTATTTAAACTGGGACTGGAAAAAATGTAACAGTAAATTCCGCCTCCAAGAGAATCAGCATTATTTCCATTTATAGTAACATTTATTAAATTTGGACTGGAATCTTCACATAAGAAAATCCCACCACCATCATGCGCAGCATTATTGGCAATTAAGCAATTCTGTATCAGAATATCAGAGGAATTGTAACAATAAATTGCACCACCACAATTATCCGGCGAAATCCCAGTAGCCTTTCCATATTCTAATTTACAATAGGCAACTTTAGAACTGTCCTGTCCGTTATCATTAGTATCATAAAATCTAAGACTATGCCAACCTACTGTAGTATCCTGTGCTGTAAATACAATCGTATCTAATGCAGTCCCTTCTGCTAATAATCTGCCGTAAATGTTTAACTTATGATGACCTGAAAAAATAACCAACACACCAGGTTCAATTACCAATGTGCTGTCAGTTGGAATACTTATTTCACCGCTTATAAAATATGGGCTAAAGTCAATTGTCCATGTTCCACTAACATGTCCAGGAGGGATGAGTGTACCAGCTTGGTGATGAAAATAATATGCACCCATATCTGCAATTGTACTATCAGGGTCAAGAGGTGAAGCAGGGTCTCCTGCATCTATACAAGGAGATTTTGTAGAATCATGTATCGGACAGTTAGCCCAGGTTAAATGAAAATCTCCATTTTCCGGGTCAGCAAATAATGGGTCTGCGGATATATTACCAATGCCAGGCCATCCGCCTTGAATGTCTGAATAAGTCGCATTTACAGATCCAGAAGATAAATAGATTTCTTGCGGAGCATCATTCCAGAGAATACAGTTCAATAAAGTAGGATTGGAAATATAACACCAAAAACCACCACCATACAAATTAGCTGAATTATCTGATATTGTTAAATTGGTTAAACTGGGGTTTGACTCTAAACAGTAAACTCCGCCACCATAATCAGCTGTATTTTTAGTTATAGTTATAGTATTTATATTTGGATTGCAATTATTCCAGCAGGAAATTCCACCACCAAAAACCGCAGTATTTTCTGTTAGAATAACATTGGTTAATGTAGGACTGGAATTATTCCGACATGAAATTCCTCCTCCATCGGAATCACTAGCAGTATTTCCTGTGATAGTTACATTTATTAAGATTGGACTGGAATTAGACATGCATGAAATACCGCCACCAAGTACGCCAGTATTTTTTGTAATTAAACAATTTTTTATCAGAATATCAGAGGAATTATCACAATAGATAGCTCCACCATAGCAATCCGGAGGGTAAGCATCCCATGGTCCTATTCCATATTCTAATTTACAATAGACAACTTTTGATGAATCCTGTCCGTTTGTATTTGTGTTGAAAAATCTCAGGCTATGCCAACCAGCCAAGGTATCCTGGGCAGTGAAAGTAATAGTATCAGTGGCAGTCCCTTCTGCTAATAGTCTGCCGTAAATGTTAAATTTATTATGCCCCAAAAAAATTACCTGTACTCCAGGTTCAATTACTAATGAATCATTACTTTGAATTGCTATTTCACCATCAATAATATATGGACTATTAGCATAAGTCCAGGTGCCACTTACTTCTCCATCAAGAATGTGTGTGTGTGGACCAGTTATTACATGTGCATAAACAGTTGAATCGTGGATAGTATTAACTGGTGGATTTGCGGAGCTATAGATTTCAATAGGAATGCCGGAAACATAGTCATCATAAATCTCAACTGCAAAGTGGTTGACAGTACCTGTTGTTGTGGTTTCGCTGTCATATATGCCTAAAAAGAGGTAATCAGGAGGTCCGAACATAAAAGGGGTAAATTCAGTAATATCCATCACCATATTGTTTGAGGGAAATGGATGAGAACCTCCATTCCAGTAATAATCAAATCGCTTTTCTGCATAAGGTGAGCTGATACTTCCAATGCTGACTGTTGTCTCACATTCACCTCTAAGGTCGTGGCTTATTTGAAACACAGATATCATTTCAGGTTCATAATCTATCCAATTCTCGTAAAACATATAGTATCCAACCCGCTGCTTCATACATTCATAAGAGATGTAGTAAAAGCCATCAGCTACATTTTCCCATCCACCAACTCCCCGTGAATTGGCAACTTTTAATGCTCCGTAAGTATCTGGATTTCCATCTTCCATATATGGACCATAATCATCATCGTATCCAACTATGGTATTCGCATGATTAGTACTATCTGGATGATAATTATCAAGTGTCCATAGATCTGTGGATGTCAAACTGTCATAATTACCAGCGAGAATACTAATTACTGCTAAATTCCCATTTGCTAATAATTGTTTTAAATCTACAAGAACTGTATCAGTTATTACAACCGATATGCTTCCATAGCCAGTCTGTGACCGATACAATGGAGCCTGTCTCCAGGCATCTTCATCTGGCCAGGTAGTTGAATCATTCGGATCATAGGGCATCTTTTCCCAGGTACAACAACCAATACGATGCAGTAAATTCATAGCATCCCAATATGAAGATCCCTCATCTACCCCACCATTAATCTGGTGATAGATGAAATCAGGACTAAATATTTGGTCTTGGTAAGCTGCACTCGGATGCCCCTCATCCCCATCTTCCCATAAGCACCCAGAAAGATCCCAGGAATGTTCCAGTGCCTCTTGAAAAGTCTTGGTATAATAACCGCAAGCCCAGGTGACACATGAACCCTCTGAACCCTGATTACCGATTGGAGGAAACCAATCAGTATCAGAGTTATCGTGGCTTGAACGTACATCATCCTTAGGGAATTCCATTTTATCCACCATAATAGGTAACTTTCTAATTTTTTCCCATTGCTCTTCTGTTGGTGGTTTTAAGCCGGTGCCGTAGCCATTAATAATTACATTGTAATTTTTTCCTTCCTCGTAAACTCCACAATATTCTTTGAGTTTATTGAATTCTTGCTCAGTCATAACCCGTTTGGTTATCTTAGCTTGCTGTGCAAAGAGCATTGAGCTAATTAGCACAAGAATACTTAGAACTAATATAGCCAGGAGTTTTTTTGTCTGTTGCATTTCATACCTCCTTATTTTTCTTTAACCTTACGACAAATAAAGTTAAAATTCTTCCAAAGTTACTTCATAAGCAAACATTTCTTGGTATCTATTACTTTTTTACCACCTTAGCAATCTATAAAAATAGATACATGAACTAACTGGCTTGCCATTTCCATATTTTCCATTCCATACTATCTACTGTAAACCTTAGTGTAGTAGAATCATTTTCTTCACAAATGTCTTATCCCTAGTTGAAAATCTGTAGAAATAGATTCCTGAGCTCATCCCCGATTTCTCGGGGACATTCCATTCAATCTTTTTTCTACCTGCTGTCTCAACACCATTAACAAGCTCTTTTACAAGCTGACCCTTTACATTATAAATCTGGATATTAACATGAGTATCTTTAGGCAAATCATATTTAATAACTGTTTTTGAATTAAATGGATTCGGATAGTTTTGATAGAGTGCAAACTTATCTGGAAGGGCTTGAAC
>JACNFI010000409.1 GCA_014384665.1 Candidatus Cloacimonadota bacterium | reverse complement strand
GTCAGATGTTAATAGTTTTTATGAAAGTATACAAAGAGATTTTCAGATGAAAAAAGTAGTCGCAGTAATCCCAGTACGATATGGTTCAACTCGTTTATCAGGAAAACCACTTAAAAAAATCAACGGAAAACCGCTTATACAAATTATTTACGAAAATGTGGAAAAAACTGCACTTTTTTCTGATGTAGTAGTTGCTACTGATAGCTCTCTCATTTTTGATGTTGTAAAAATTTTTGGAGGTAAAGTTAAGATGACATCTTCACAACATAAATGCGGAACTGATAGAGTTGCAGAAATATGTCAGCAAATTAATGCAGAAATTATCTTAAACATACAAGGTGATGAGTTATTTATCACCAAAGAACCTTTAAGCAAATTAATACAAGCATTCTCTAATACGGATGTATCAGTAGCAACACTTATTCATCCAATTTATGATTTAGATGGTATAAATAATCCTAATATTGTGAAGGTAATATTTGATAAAGATGATTTTGCAATATATTTCTCTCGTTCACCAATCCCTTATCAGCAAATTGTAGGAAAAATACAGATAAAATATTATGAACATATAGGCGTGTATGCTTTTCGTAAAAATGCTCTGCTTAATTTTGCTACATTACATCAATCTAAGTTAGAAAAGGCGGAGAAACTTGAACAACTTCGTCTGATTGAAAATGGTATAAAGATTAAAGTAGTTAAAACAGACTATTCTGGTTTTAGTATTAATACAAAAGAAGATTTAAACAAAGCAATTACTTATATGAAATATTAACTTCAGATTACACTGATTCTCTCCAAATAACAACAGAAAATGAAGATTATAAATGACTCAATCTGTATCTTGATTTTATTACAATTTGTCATCATAGTTTATTAATTCTGCCTTCATTTCATGTGTTTCAATTTCTGCCATCTCCTCAAGTATTGCATTTAACATAATTGTTTTTTCCCTATAAGAAAGGAAAGAGCTTTTAAACCCATTGATTATTATATTTTTTATTTGTTTATATTCAAAATCAAAATGTTTAGTTGTTAGCATAAATTCTTTTGTCATTGTAGTATTTGAAATGAGTCTATTGTCTGTGTTTAATGTAACTCGCAAGCCAAAATCATAGAACATAGGTAGTGGATGAGCAGCAAAAGAGGAAACAGCTTTTGTATGTAGATTGCTTGAGAGACAAATTTCGATTGGAATACGATGGTCATTGACATAATTAAGTAAATCCCCATCTTCTATTAGACGGGTTCCATGCCCAATTCTATGCGACCCACAGTAATGGATTGCTTGATGTATACTAAGAGGTCCATATCCTTCACCTGCATGTATAGTAATATTTAGATTGTTTTTTAATGCAAGATCAAAGGCTGCACGATGTTCTTTAGCAGGATAGTTCATCTCCTCTCCCGCAAGATCAAAACCTACTACACCTTTACTTTTGTATGCAATTGCTAACCCAACTAATTTTAATGATATATCAGGATTCATATTCCGCATACCTGTAATAATCACACCAGATTTTATATTGAAGTCTTTTTCTGCTTTAGCAAACCCATCTAAAACAGCATTTGAAACTTCGGTAAGACTTAACCCTTTTTTTGTATGAAGTATAGGGCAGTATCTAACTTCTGTGTATCTTATATTTTCTTTGGCAGAATCCTCAGCTAATTCGTATGCAGCACGAGAGAGAGATTCCTGAGTTTGTAATACAAGAAGAGTATATTTAAAACCTTTAAGATATTCATCCAAATTTTTTGCTTTCTCACCTGAAATAATGCTTTTTAGCTTTGCTTGCTCAAAGGTTGGTAGTTTTATCTTTTGCTTTTTAGCCAAGTCAATAATCGTTTCTATTCGCAATGAACCATCTAAATGAACATGCAGGTCAGTCTTTGGTAATTTTTTTATTAGGTCTTCAGTTATTTTCATAGGACTCCCAAATTTTCTCAAAAAGGCACTCATCTATTTTATATATTCTACAGAATTACATCTATTGAGAAATTTTATCTTAATTTATTCTTAAAACAAGGACAAAATATCTGTCAAGTAATATATTTTTAACCATTCATACCTCCAAAAAATTCAAATAAATCAGATTAATTCAATAAACAAAGAAAATAATGTGAGGAAGCCCACGAATTTAATCCCCGATCTAATCGGGGAGGTGAAGAAAGACAACCATACTTGTGTTTAACCATTTCAATGGTTTCTATTATGTCTTGTAAACGGTTAAAACCGTTATAAACTCCTCTGAATCCTTGATTCCCACGAATGATCCCCAATTTAATTGGGGACGTGGGTTTCTTTGGTAAGAAATTTCCTGATATCGCTTATAAATATTACATCTTTTATAAGTTAACCAAATCTATCAATTTTACTTATAATTAATGCTAGTATATCATTCTGAAAATAATAGGACATTTATCCGCCAGCTGGCGGACTGAGTCCTGTTTTAACAGGACGAAGAATCTCTTGAATGCTTGAGATTCTTCACTTCGTTCAGAATGACATCTGCAGGGAAAGTTTGCATACTTAATTTAAGAATGTAATACTAAGGAACTCAGTAATTATCTACCAATTTGTATAGATAGAAGATTTTTGGAAACACAACTATTGATTCAATTACTCCATGCTTCTATTTTTTCAAATATATTATATAAAACCGATTATGGGATAACATTTTTTGATATAAACTAATTTTTCAAATTTTTGTAGGTTTTAAAAATAATATTTATCTTGACATTTAATTTTTCAAAGTAGATTAGAAATAAATTTTTTTGAGTAAAACTAAAAAAGTTGAAAATGAATGTAAGTTCCCAGAAATTAGAGAAAAACGTTTTTTTAATTCTTAAATGGTGATTAATTTTTTACTTAGAAAGGGTGAAATTAAGTGAAATATATTTTAAGTATAATTATTGTATGTTTTCTAATTGTTGGGAATCTTTATTCAATTCAAGACATAGCTTTTGATAAAAATTATAATCTATTTACTTCCCTAAGAGATACAGAACCACCTTATGTTGACAATTTGAATCCTGATTCAAATGCGACAAATGTTCCAGTAGATACTGATATTACTTTTCATATTTATGACGATGAGGATGGGGTTGATTTAGATAGTATAAAAGTTGAAATTCAGGATGTATTATACACATCAACAAATAGTTGTTTTTACTATAGCGGAACAGATAGCAATTACAGTATAGTAATAAATCCTCCATTGGATTTTTCTTTTGGGGATACTGTATATGTAAAAATCAGAGCTTCAGATAATTCAATACCACCTAATATAATGCCAGAAGTTCTATACTTTTTTGAATGTATAGAAGATTCATTACCGCCTTATATTGGCGAATTAGACCCTTCACCCGATTCGTTAGATATTCCTGTTAATACCAATATTACTTTTCATATTTTTGATAATGGAGTTGGTGTAGACCTTGCTTCAATCTTAATTGATATCCAGGATATACAGTATTCAGTAAGTGATGAATATTTCTATGTGAGTGGTACTGCAAATGATTATGAAATCTTAATTGACATACCATACGAATTTGAAATAGGTGAAGTTGTAAATGTTCAAATTGACGCAGCTGATTTAAATGAAATCCAGATGGATACATTTGTGTTTTGGTTCCAGTGTGAATATGACACTCAACCCCCAACATCAGGAGAATTTAATCCATCCCAGGGAGCCACAGATGTTCCAATTGATACAAATATTTCCTTTAATATTTATGATAATATGGCTGGTGTTGATACTACTTCTGTGGTTGTAAAAATTCAGGATGTTCCTTATAACTACCTGAATTCCACATTTGATATTGATGATATTGCAAATGGATACACAATAACAATAGACCCCATTAATAATTTTGATTATGAAGAGATAGTATCTGTCCAGATTGATGCTGAAGATTTAGCCGAACCTCCAAATATAATGCAAGCAGTCTCATATTCTTTTCAATGTTTAATTTTAAATACTCCACCTGTTGTTGAAAATATTGAAATAATAACTTTAGAAGATACACCAGTAAATATCATCCTTTATGCTTATGATGCAGAAGGTGACGATTTAATATTTAATGTAATAGATGAGACAATACATGGAGTTTTCGATGATGGGATTTATACTCCAAATGTAAATTATAATGGTGTTGATAGTTTTACTTATAATGCGTTTGATGGAGAATTGTATTCTAATACTGCAACTGTCACAATCACAATTACTTCTGTAAATGACAAACCAACAATCGTGTTGCCTAATTCATTTACTTTTGAAGAAGACAGCACATTGATAGTAAATTTTGAACCATATATAAATGATGTTGAGGATGAACCATTAACATTAACAGTTTCTGATAATTATTATATCATAGTTACAATAGATACATTTGAAGTCACATTGGGTGCAATAGAAAATTGGAATGGTTCTGAAACAATTACATTTATAGTGACCGATAGTTGTATGGAATCTGGAAGTGATGAAATAGAGATAGTGGTAAACGATGTAAATGATGTTCCAACAATCGTATTACCTGATTCATTTACTTTTAAAGAAGACAGCACACTAATAGTAGATTTTGAACCATATATAAATGATATTGATAATGACCCTTTAACATTAACAGTTTCGGATAATATAATAAATATCACAGCTGATATAGATGGTTATATAGTTATTTTTGGAGCAGTAGATGACTGGAGTGGAAGTGAAATATTATTATTTACAGTTAATGATAACCAGGGAAGAACAATCGCTTCGGATAGTGTGGATATTATTGTTACTCCTGTAAACGATCCCCCAATATTTAACATTGATTTATTACCAGATTACTTCTCATTTGAAGAAGATTCCTCCATTGAAATAGATTTTGCTCAATATGTGAGTGACCCTGAACAAAGTCTTGGAGAATTAACATTATTCGTAACTGGTAACACAGATATAAATGTTGAAGTTTCAGATATGATTGTAAACCTATCTGCTCCCCAAAATTGGATAGGCTCAGAAATTATGACTTTTACTTTAGAAGATAATCAGTCCAGAGCCGCAACTTCTGTAGATATCAAAATAATAGTAAATCCTGAAACACCTGAAGAAAAAATAAAAGTTGAACCTCATACAATTACCTGGGGTAAAAATTCTTGTAATATTATTATTTATTCACAAGAAGCAAATGAGAAAATAAAATGTAAAATACTTAATAGGAACGGAGAACTTATTACAAATTTAGATGTAGAAGATTTTGGAAAGAATAAAAAAGCGACTTGGAATGCAAAAAGAGCTAATGGCAGTAATGTAAGTGGTGGATTCTATATTTATCAAGTAGTTATTAATGGAAGAGTTTATCAAGGAAGTGTAATCGTTGTAAGATAGAAAAATGAAAAAAAGTTTATTACTTGTTTTGTTGATTATTCCGATATTTTGTTTCAGTTATGATTTTAATGACGGTGGCATAAGAAACAATGCAATGGGAGGAACTGGAATCAGTTCTTCTAATGATGCATCAGCTGCAGTTTGGAATCCGGCACTTTTAGGAAATTTAGACAGATTTGAATTACTTACTGATTTTAGAGAATATACAATCCAATTAGATAATGATAATATCTCTCAAAATATTGCATACCTAAATTTTCCATTAAAGGATATTGGAACATTTGTTTTAAGCGGAAATTATTTTGCGTCAAAATACTACGGAGAAGGAAAATTTGGAATCCATTTTGGAAGAAAATTTATATCTAATAAGCTATTTGGGGGAATTAGCATTAACAATTACTACATCAATGCGGAAGAGGCAGGTGTATACAAAAATGTATTTGACTATGATATCGGACTGGCATTTTCTCCAGTAAAAATTATTAGGTTTGGTTTAGTAGCTAAGAACTTAGCCCAGGCAAATTTAGCATCTGAATCTGGTGGAGAAGATAAACTTCCAATGCTCTTCGGTTTTGGAACAGTATTAACTTTGAAAAGGTTTAATATTGCTGTAGACGGTCAATTTGGGGACTATGCAGAAAATAATGATTTCTTATTTGCAGTTTTTGCAGTTGGTGCTGAATTTATACTTTCAGAGCATTTGCATCTTCGTATTGGAGTGAATGACAATTATTTCACTGGGGGTTTTGGCTTAAAACTCTTTTCTAAAAACTGGGGTGGCTCATTTCTGAGAGAAGAATTGGTAAATATCAATTATTTTGGTATATTTATAGATTATTCTTTCCAGGTTTCTATGAGTAGTGATATTGAATCATATATTGGAGATCATTTCATTGGACTCAAGATTGATTTTGGCAAAACACTAACTACAAAAGAAAAGACATCAAAATATCCTTTTCCTACAACAGAAAAGAAAGCAGAAGTGCGAGTAGACACCGTTTTTGTTGAAAAGGTTAGAGTTGATACTTTGATAAAAGAAGTAACAGTTTTTGATACTGTAACCATAGTTGAGAAGGAGATAGAGGAGCGAGTAGATACAGTATTTGTTGAAAAAGTTAGAGTTGATACTTTGATAAAAGAAGTAACGGTTTTTGATACTGTAATCATAGTTGAGAAGGAGATAGAGGAACGGGTAGATACAGTATTTGTTGAAAAGGTTAGAGTTGATACTTTGATAAAAGAAGTAACAGTTTTTGATACTGTAACTATAGTTGAAAAGGAGATAGAGGAACGAATAGATACAGTATTTGTTGAAAAGGTTAGAGTTGATACTTTGGTGCAAGAAGTAACGGTCTATGATACTGTAACCATAGTTGAAAAGGAGATAGAGGAACGGGTAGATACAGTCTTTGTTGAAAAGGTTAGAGTTGATACTTTGGTGCAAGAAGTAACGGTCTATGACACTGTAACAATAGTAGAAAAGGAGATAGAGGAGCGAGTAGATACAGTATTTGTTGAAAAGGTTAGAGTTGATACTTTGATAAAAGAAGTAGCAGTTTTTGATACTGTAACTATTGTTAAGATGATTATTGATCAGGATTCATTAGAAAAACGAGTGAGCGAAGAGATACAAAGATTGCGTTCAGACGATTTTGCTCGGATAAATGAAGCGTCTGTTTATCTTACAAATTCTTTGGAGTATTTTTATGCAGAAGATTATGAAAAAGCTATTCAAGAGTGTAAAAAAGCAATTAAAATTGCACCAAATCTTTCACTTGTTTATTTGAGATTAGGCTCCATTTATTATAAATTGGGTGATATAAGCAATGCCTTATATTATTGGAGACAGGGTAAAAAGATTGACCCTGATAATAAAGAGATAAATAAAATTTTGAAAGATATAGAGAAAGAAACCAAAAGTTCTGAGACCAAACCCTAATAAGTAAGAAGGAATTAGAAATGAAGAGATTGATTTTAATTTGTATAACTAGTTTAATATGTTTTTCACTTTCTGCTCAAAATTATGAAACCGTTACTGAGTTTAAAACGGAAAAAGAACTTGGATAGAGAATAGAAAATTTGCTTTTACCAATTGTTGGCAAAACGATTGTTATAGTTGATTTAGTTTTAAAATATCCTTCTGGGGAGCTGACTGCATTTGGAATGGAGCTGGATAAAGAAAGAAGCCTGCCAGGTCTACCAATTGCGAAATCAAAAGATTTTTTGTATAGTAAAAGCGAAGAACAAATAGCATTTCCAACTCAAATTATCAAAAAAAAAATATTTGTCTATGTGGATAAGAATATAGCTCCACAAAAAGAAAACTTTATTATTCAAAATGTTACAGACTGGTTTAATATAGATGATACAAAGGGGGATATATTGGAAATCAGAAAAGTTCTTGATATGTCAGAAAGATTGGAAGTGGAAGTAAACTTTTTTGAAGACCCAATATTCATCTTACTTGTACTTTTGTTTTTGGTTTCATTAATATTAGTAGTAATTTTCAATTCCAAAATCCGAAAACTTACTAATTCAATGAAAAATATTAATATTGCGGGTTTTGATAAAGCAATACAAGCATTAAGTAACTTGCAGAATTACAGATGTGATACAAATAATCCATTAAAAAATTCAGATTGTTTTCCAAGAGAACCGCTACCTATTAGAATCGTAGAGAGTAATGAAAGTGAAGATAAAGATGATTCAATTGATTTTCATTTTCTGGAGAATTTATCTATAAACGACTTCGTTCAGTTACTAAAAGATGAAAGAGCAGGTACACTTGCTGTAGTTCTGCCTAATCTCTCATCGGAATATGCAAACAAATTCTTTATAGAATACAATGAAGATTACAATATAATTCTAAAGGATATGTTTACTTCTTCACAAAAAACAAAGGAAGAAATAAAACAAATCAGGAATGTTCTTTATAAGAAATATCGTAATTTTATTGCAAATAAAAAAGTAACATTTGAAAATAGAGAGAATCTGATAAGTATTATAAATCATCTCCCTCCACAAAAAGCCACTATGTTATTTGAGCAAACGAAGAACATTAATTCAGAAATTGCAGAGGAAATTAGAGACCAAATATTTTTCTTTGAAGATATTCTAAAACTTGATGATACAGCTATTGGAAAAATAATTTTAGAAGTTGAACATAATATACTTGTCTCATTCCTTGCAAGCATTGGAAATGAAGTTCAAAAAAAGTTCTTTCAAAATATGTCCGAAAGAGCTACCTTGATTATAAAGGAAGATAAAGATGTGCTTGGTTCACTTTCACAGCAAGAACAGGAGAAAGCTAAAAATGAAATGTTGTTAGAAATACGACGAATATTAAATTTTAAATAAGGTTTGAAATATGAAATTTACAACAATTTTCGGGATTATTATTGGTTTTGGAACTATCTCCTTGATATTCTATTTTCAAGGGGGCTCCAAGTATTTTCTTAATTGGACTGCATTAGCTATTACTTTGGGTGGGACTTTTTCTGCCACAATTACCTATTTTTCTTGGAACGCACTCAGAAGTGCTTTTCTTTCCTTTATGAATATCTTCATAAAAAAGCAGTATTATCCACGAGATGTTGTAAATATTATAGTTGAGCTTTGTAAAGAAGCAAGAACTGCGGGTCACAATAGCTTAATTGATACTGAGTCTGTAAACAAGATAGCTTTTTTGAAAAAGGGATTAACTCTTGTTGTGGATGGGGTTAAACCTGAACAGGTTGAAAATATTTTAAGACGAGAAAATCACTCCATTTCTGAAAGGAATAGGATAGGTGAAAAAGTTTTCAGGATAGCTGGAACTTTTGCTCCAATGTTTGGTTTGATGGGTACAGTTATTGGTTTGATTATTATGTTAAATAGGATATCTGTGCCTGAAGAAATACCAGGTGCTATGGGGATAGCACTTGTTACAACTTTATATGGACTTATTCTCGCTGCTCTTGTTTTCAAACCCATTTCTGGAAAAATAAGGGATAAAAATCAGATAGATACTCAGGTTAGAGAAATTATAATTGAGGGTGTGCTTTCAATTCAAAAAGGTGAAAATTCACAAATAGCAAAAGAAAAGCTTTTAACATATTTATATTAAGGTAATCATTTGAAAAAGAAATTCTTAGATTTATTTTGGAAAGAGAGGACACGGGACTTAGAAGCTGATGTTTCAGACCATGAAAACTGGCTTGATGTAATGATTCCATATGCTGACCTGATGACGATTATTTTGATTTTTTTCGTGTTTTTCTTTATTTTTAGCAGTTTTAATGCAGACTCCTCAGATTTAACAACAGTAGAAATTGATAGTACCGAAGTTGTAGTTAAAAAATCGCTTTTAGATAGCCTTTGGAAATTAGAGGAATTAAAATCAAATATACTCCCGCCCTGTCAAGATTGGCTTTTTAATGTTACAATAGTTGGGGATAACCAATTTGTTATTCAAGGAAGAACATATTCTATTAACGATATATATAATAAATACGGAACACAGATAGATAATGCAAGAAGATTTGAATGCGTAAACAGAATAAGGATTTCCGCCAATCCAACAATATCTCTTATCGTATATCAGAGGTCAGTAAAATTGTTACAAAGATATTTTTATTGTTATAGAGAAGATAAAACTCCAATCAGCACGATGTAGAGATTTATCAGCGAAATTATTTCAAGCACTCTTAAGATGTGAATCAGCAATAGAATCCTCTCATCCTGTTTCTAATATTTCCTTGCTTTGCAAGTTTCAGAGAATTAATATATCAGTTTCTAAGTAGAGTAACTTCGTTTTGGTTTCATTAAATCGCACTATTTTCTTTATAAGTTGTTTTTTAGAATGATTTTTTGGGCAGAATTATAACCTTTTTCAATTATTTCTTTTGCCTTATAAAAATTGAACATATTAATATCACTAACATCGGGTTCTATCAAAACATCAGGTTTGTATAAATCGATGGATAATTCAATTAACTTTTCTTGAGCAATCAGAACTGACTGGTGTAATATTTTTTTCATCCCCGGCAAGTCTTGTTTCTCTTTGTGTTTGATGAAATTCCTTATCCATTTGTGGTCAATAATCAAATCTTCGAGTTTCCTTTGTAGAATAGAAACGATTTCAAGAGAGCTATCTATATCTGTTTTTTTATTCATTTCATTATCGAGTTTAATGTCGGATTCTTTTTTTGATGACATTACATTAACAGCAATAATGTAGTTAGCTCCCATTTCACGAGCAATATTTGTTGGAACAGGATTAACCAGACCACCGTCAACGAGTACAGTGTTATTCCAAATTACCGGTTGAAAGACAATAGGAATTGAAATACTGGCACGAATTGCTTCCACTAAATTCCCTTTATTAAAAATAATTTCCCGTCCAGTTATTATATCTGTTGCCACTGCTACAAAGGGAATTTTCAGGTTTTCAATTTCTCTTTCACCTAATTTTGATGTTAAAAATCTCTTAACTTTTATACCTGTAATCAAACCGGATTTTCCAAATCCAGGAGAAAAAAGTTTTGCTGTTGAAACTAAATCGGTTTTTAAAGCAATATCTTCAATTTCATTGATACTTATTCCTGCAGCGTAAACCCCGCCAATCAAGGCTCCGATGCTGCTTCCGGCAATAAAATCTATTTTTATGCCCATTTCTTCTAAAAGTTTCAATACTCCAATATGAGCCAGTCCTTTTGCTCCACCACTGCCAAGAACTAAACCCACTTTTTTATTACAAATTTGTTTTTTTAGTTTGTAATTCAGTTGCTTCATAGTTCTTTTTCATAATTTTATATTCAAACTTACTATTAGGGGCATAAAACTGTTTGCATTTGTATCCAATACATGATACCGAGTAAAAGCGGAGTGCTGAAACAAGGCTCCCCGACTCTTCGGCGAGACGAACTTTCAGCATATTAGCATAGGCGAAAAGTTCACCCCGATGAATCGGGGATCGTTTTCGCACTCCACTATAATTCTTAAAAATAAAGT
>JACNFI010000408.1 GCA_014384665.1 Candidatus Cloacimonadota bacterium | reverse complement strand
ACAGATGAAAATGGAAATCAACTCTCTAATGGAATCTATTTTTACAAACTGACCAATGGAAATGAATCAATAACAAGAAAGATGCTCCTCCTACACTAAAGTTTCGGAGGATAAATCCTACTTCGTTAAAACTTCGTAGGATAAATGTTGATAAGATAATGTCTTTATCTCACAAAAATAGCCTTGTGCTATAGCGTGCAAGGCTATTTTATTTACAATTATGAAAGTGAAATTAAAAGTAATCCTGATAAACCTGCTAATTATTATATGTGTATCTTTTCTCAATGCAGATTATTATGAAGGCACAGAAGGATTAAGTGGTGAAGAATTAAAATCAGCACTTTACAATATTATAAAAGGACATACAGAATATTCTTATGATGAATTATGGGATATTTTAAGAAATACTGACGAGAATCCTAATGATACAGATAATGTAATACTTTTATACACCGGTTGGTCACTACCTAAAGATGCAAATGGTGGTGGGCTCTCAGATTGGAATCGTGAACATGTTTGGGCAAAATCACATGGAAATTTTGGAACATCTCCCGGTCCAGGAACAGATGTTCACCATATCAGACCTACTGATGTAACAGTGAATTCAAGAAGGGGGAATTTAGATTTTGATAACGGCGGAACCGAATATATTGATGGAGATGGACCCACAGGATGTTATGTTGATGATGACTCATGGGAACCGCGAGATGCGGTAAAAGGGGATGTTGCAAGAATGATATTTTATATGACAGTTCGCTACGAAGGAGAGAATGGTGAACCAGATTTAGAAATGGTTGATTATATTCCTTCTTCTCCCAATTATGAGCCATATCATGCAAAACTTTCAACATTATTACAATGGCACATTCAAGATACTGTAGATATCTGGGAACAGTACAGAAACGAAAAAATTTATGAGAATTGGCAACATAATCGTAATCCATTTATTGACCATCCTGAATTTGTAGACTTAATCTGGGGAGGAACTTCTGTAGAGGATAATTCCAGATATCAGATACCAGATACCAAATTATCAAATTATCCAAATCCATTCAGCACTTGCACTACAATTTCTTTTTCAGCCACAGATTTACACGGATTACCACGGATAAGAATTTATAATATAAAGGGTCAAATAGTAAAAACTTTCCGAATCCCGAATCCCGAATCCCGAACTCCGAATATCGTTTGGGATGGGAAAGATGATAATGGTAACTCTTTATCAAGTGGAATTTTTTTCTATAAATTAAATTTTGGTAATTATCAATCAGAAACAAAAAAAATGATATTATTAAGATAGTGAATAAGTAATAACTAATAGTGAATAGTGAATAACTAATATTTAATAGTGAAAATTTAATAATTTTTTGTTTCACTATTCACTATTCACTGTTCACTATTAGTTAAAAAAATTGGAGGATAAAATGGCAAAAATATTAATAAGCGACCCAGTTTCCCAAAAGTGTATTGAGATGCTTGAAAATGCAGGTCACGAATTAGTTCAAAAAACTGAAAAAAAAACCCCTGAAGAATTGGCAGAAATAATTAAAGGCTTTGATGCGGTTGTTGTAAGAAGTGCAACAAAAGTAAGAAAAGTCGCAATTGATGCTGCTGATAATCTTAAACTAATCGTTCGCGGAGGAGTTGGTCTGGACAACATTGACTGTGATTATGCAACATCAAAAGGAATCAAAGTATCAAATACACCTACTGCTTCGTCTCAATCTGTCGCAGAACTGGCTCTTGGGCATATGCTTGCATTATATCGTTTTCTGCCCGATTCTAATATCACTATGAGAAAAGGCGAATGGAATAAGAAAAAATATAAGGGAAAAGAAGTTGCTGGCAAAACAATTGGAATAATCGGATTGGGAAATATTGGAAAATCTCTGGCAAAAAAAGCCATCCCGCTTGGTATGAAAGTCATTGCTTATGACCCTTATGTAAAAACAACTGATTTAGATGTTGAATTTGTAAATTTTGATAAATTGCTAAAAATCTCTGACATCATTTCTCTGCATATCCCGCACACAGACGAAACGCACTATATCATTGATGAAAATGCAATTTCAAAAATGAAAGATGGGATTATGATAATCAATTGCGCCAGGGGTGGTGTTGTTGATGAGAAGGCACTTCTTGCTGGTTTGAATTCCTGTAAAGTTGCTTGGGCAGGCATTGACTCTTATGAAGAAGAACCAACACAAAATATGGAATTGCTCACCCATCCGAATGTGTCTGTAACTCCACATATTGGCGCTGCAACGAAAGAGGCACAAGCAAGAGTCGGCGTGGAAGTTGCTGATATTATTATCAATTTCTTTAAATAATCGTTTGCAAAAATCGAAAAATGAGAGTCAAAAAATATCATAATATCTATTTTCTGAAACTGCAAAATGGAGAAGATTTTGTGGAACAACTTCTAAAATTTGCAAAAGAGAATGAACTTAAAAATGTAATTATTCTAAATGGCATTGGGATGCTAAAAGATGCTAAAATTGGCTATTATGAAAACGGAAAATATATTAGCAAAACCTTTACAGAACCTGTTGAATTGATTTCAACAAATGGAAATATGTTCATTACACCCGACAGAAATAGAAAGTGGCATATTCATATTGGACTGGCAGAAAAATCTCATAAGATGTTTGGCGGACACATGCTTAATGCAACTGTCTGGAATGTCGCTGAAATTTTTGTGCAAAAAATTTTATGATGTCAAGTCCTAAATATGGTTGCCCACTAATTCCCTCTTTTTAGATGGAATTGTTTAAGGAAAATATAAGTCAAGTTTTAAACCTTTCTGTTTTTGAACAAAAGAGAAAGTGGAATAAGAACCACATATCCAAGAACAAGAAGGATTACGCCAAAATTTATAAAACGATTCACAATAATAAAACCAATAATAATTACAACCAATGCTGAAATAAAGAGGAGCAGATTTATCTTTCCGAATACAAATCTTTCTTTTCTTTCAGTTTTCATTATTACTTTCCTCCAGTTTTTTTAGCATTTCTTCAGATAACATTTTTGTTTCTTCGTCATTATTCATATCAATAGCCATATTCCAATTTTTCTTTGCAGACTCAATTTTGCCAAGTTTCCAATAAATATTTCCAAGATGATAACGAATTGTAGTATCTCGGATGTCCTGTTCTAAAACCAATTTCATAGATTCCAGGGCGTTTTCATACTTGCCAAGTTTATAATATGCCCAAGCCACGCTGTCCCAAATATATACATTTGTTGAGTCAATGGAAATTGCCTTTTTAAGAAGAGTCAAAGCATAATCCTGACGAATGTCATTGTCGGCCAGAGTGTATCCGAGCCAGTTTAACAAATCTGCATTTTCCGGAAAATGGTTTACTCCTTTTTCAAGAACAGCAATTTCGTCTTGCAAAGCACCTGTTTTATTATAAATGGTTGCCAGCATAAAATATGAATTAATATTCAAATTACCTCTTTTCATTACAGCTTTGATGTGTGGTATCGCTTTTTCATACTTCTCATTTTTGAAATAGAAATCTGCCAACCAAATATTTATCTGAATAAAATCTTGTTTGAGAGCAACCGTCCTTTCCAACAGTTCTATGAATTTTGTTTCATCTCGCTGTCTGCTATATTCAATTGCAATCCAATAGATTAGATTGAGATTGTTCCCAGCATATTCTTCCGCTTTTGCGAGATATTTCATCGCTTTTTTATTTTTTTCTTGTTCAATAGCGAGTTCATAAAGGTCAAGATACACTTTTCCTTTTTCTGAAGTAATTTTCAAACATTTCTTGAAGTATTTTTCAGCATTTTTCAGGTCTCTGAGTTTCCGATAGCTTTCCGCAATCATCCGGTAGATACCTGCTCTTGTTAGGTTGTTTTTTATCGCTTTTTTGCCAGCATCAATTATTTCTTCATATTTGCCTTGATAATATAGGGCTGTAAAAAGTTCTTTTAAGATTTCAATGGAATTGGGGTCTAATTTCTGTGCTATCTGTAAAAAAGAATCTGCTTTTGCATAATTGCCAGTTTCCATCTCCATTTCCGCAAGAGCGAAATAGTAATATGAATTAGAAGCAAACAGTTTGCAATTGCAGAAAGCAAAGAATATCAAAAAGCCGCATAAGATGAGCGGCTTAATATGTTTTATGATAATCATCTAAAAATCACAAATATCTAAAATTACAAATATCTAAAAATCCAAAATCCAAATATAAAAACCTATTTAATATTTGTTCACCCCGTTAGATATTTACCCTGTTAGATAATTTCATATCTAACAGGGTGAATCATATTAGATTTTTAAAATATTATATAGTAAAATTATCTAACAGGGTAAATTTGACATTGTAAGTTTTATTAGAAATTATCCGCCAAAGGTGGCTCTGCCTCCGGCAGAGAAATTCGGATTTTGTCATTTAAATAAATTAGTCATTCATAAACCAATAATATAAATCTAGAAGTTATCTATTCATATAATCATTACAAGTTGGTGGTGTATTGAATAGTGATTGCTCGGTCAGGTTGTTTATACTGATTATTTAGCAAATCCCGAAAATTTATTTTCATAATTAGATTTTCTGCCAATTTCAGATACAAGGCAGCATTGAGATAGCCCTTATTAGCACCAAAACCATCTGTTTTATCATCATTCCACGCAAAATCATATTCAACAAATAGAGATATTTGAGAATTTATGCTTTTATCAATGCCAAAAAAGAAGTTCAGGTCATCGTCATCATCTTTTTCCGTAATACTATAATTTATTCCACCGTGCAAGCCAAGATTGCCCAAGAAATTGAAATTTTTGCTTGCTGCCGCATAAAGTCCTTTTGACTTGATTTCATATCGGTTGACTTTTGTCCCATCATACAGAGAATCAGTAAAAGCACCATATCCGCGAGAATCATAACCGATTGCAACAGCAAACATTTTAGGAGATTCATCAAAAATACGGTATTTTACATATACTCCTGGCGATGGATTCCCATCGGGGACAGAATCTCCCAAAACATATTCCCCACCATATTCAATTCCAAACATTAATTTGGAAATTATGCCCACACCAGCACCAAATGAGACCCCACAATTTTTGCAAACTGAAATAGTAAAACTTGCCTCACCTTTTTGCAGGATGCCTGCTGTTGGGATATCTATCAATCGGGTTAGTTCTTGGGAATATAATAGAGAACAACCCAGCAAGATAATTATTAAGAAGGTGATACATTTTTTCATTCTTTCCTCCAAAATATTTTTATAAGAATTAATGTTTACAACAAAAAATTATGTTTAATCTGTCAATCTTTTAACATTTCTTTATTTAAGTTTTCAATAAACAAGGAAATATCTTGAACATTTTTCTCTTTTAGAAGTTGCTCTAAACTTACCCATAATGGCTCACCACATTCTATACAAATGATATTTCTTTTTGCAAGATAATTTACAATATCTGGATATTTTTCAACAAGTTCCTCAATTGACTTCTTTCCTGTAATCATATTTTCCTTCATAAATTTTATTTTTGACCTGGCATTTTTGTCTTCCATCTCCGATGGAGCCAGAACCATTGTGAAGGATATTGTCTTATCCATTTTTCAAGCAAAGATGTTAATTCTTGAGTATAATTTTTTACATCTATGTCAGGAGATTCTTTCTGTTTTAGGAAAATTGGTTTTTCAATATAAAGTCTATTCTTACCATTTGGTTGACGGAGACAGGCAGAAAAAATTATTGGGCAACCAAATTTCAAAGCTATCTTTGCAGTTCCGGGATATGTTGAAGCAGGTTTGCCAAAAAAGTCAACAAAGATACCATGTTTGCCTGCATTCTGGTCCCCAAGGATTAGAATGATATTATTATTTTTTACTGCTTTGACAATTCCACGAAAAGCATATTTTTGAGGAATAATATGAGCTTTATTGCTTGTCCGTATATTATTAATAAAGTTATTAAAATATGAATTTCGTTGTTTTCTGGCAACTGCATATAATTTATTTGTATATTGTGCAATGATTTGCCCGCCAAGCTCCCAGTTGCCGAAATGTCCCGTCAGCAAAATAAGTCCCTTGCCATAAGATAATGCTATGTCAATATTTTCAAGTCCACAAATAGATACATATTTATTTTTTTCTTCAATAGATTTTGTGGAAAACCAGCAAAATTCGATGGCATATTTGCTGAAATTAATGAAAGTTTCTTTTGCGATTCTTTTTATATCTTTATCAGATTTTTCCGGGAATGCCTCGTGGAGCTGTTTAATGACAACTTTTACACGGATTTTCTGAATCCAAAGATTGAGTGAACCGATAATTCTGGCAAAGGTCAAACCAATTGAAAGTGGAATAATTTCAAAAATATGATAAAAGAGTCTGAATAGAAATATTTCTAATAATTCTCTGATCATTAAATGATTCTTTTTAGTTCTTTTGTTTTAATATCATACAAAATCATTTGTACGCCAGCATCAATAAACATATCTTCTGCAAGTTTGTCTGGGTATGGCTTGCCTATATACACAGTTTTTATTTCTGCATTTATAATCATTTTGCCACAGATTGAGCAAGGTTGATGATTGCAATACATAACTGCATCTTTAACTGAAGTGCCGTTCACAGCTGCTTGAATTATTGCATTTTGTTCAGCATGTACTCCGCGACAAAGCTCATGTCTTTCTCCAGGTGGAACCTTTAATTTTTCTCTGAGACAGCCAACTTCTGCACAATGAGCCACTCCTTTTGGAGCACCATTATATCCTGTAGAAAGAATTTGATTATCTCTAACAATTACTGCTCCCACTTTACGACGCAGGCAGGTTGAGCGTGAGGAAACCAAATATGCAATCTTCATAAAGTATTCATTCCATAATGGTCTTTCGTTTTTCATCTTACTCCTTTGGATTTGCTTTCATAAAATTTTCTTTTAATTTTTTTTACTTTCTCAAATACTTCTTCAGGTTTTATATCGTTCATACATTTGAAGTGTCCCTCTGGACATTTTTCTCTTCCATGTAAACTGCAAGGGCGGCAGGGTAAATCCTTTTGAATAATAACTGCATTTGGATTTGTTGGTGCAAAACCAAGTTTTGGATGTGTTGAGCCGAATATTGCAATTTGAGGCTTATTAAGAGCAGCAGCAATATGCATTGGTCCACAATCTCCACTGATAAATAAATCTGAATTTTTTATGATTACAGCCATTCCCATTATCCCAATTTTGCCAGCTAAATCAAAAATTTTGTTTTTACAATTACCCGAGATTTTAGTTGTCAAATTTTTCTCAAATTTATCTCCTAATAATATTACTTGAACATCTAACTTTTCTATCATTATATCTATGAGTTGGGAATAATATCTTACAGGATACTGTTTTGTAAAATGTTTTGCACCAGGAGAAATAGAAATGCGGAATGCGGAATTCGGAATGTTAAATACAGAATAAATCCTGTTTTGATTTTTTGGTAAAAAGATATCTAATTTTTCCCCATCTAATTCTATTCCAAGTTTGTCCAACACAGAAGCATAAAGAGAAACTGTGGATTTGATTGGAGCTAAATTTTTAGACAAAGATTTATGAGTTAACTGCCACCTATAGAAATGCTTTTTATTATATGTTACCTTCTTGCAACTTCCTGATAATAATTTAATCCAAAAAGAATTTAATTTTGAATGTAGATCAATGATTAAGTCATATTGTTTCTTACTAATAATTTTTATTAAATTTATAAATTTCTTGTTTTTACTATCATATTCTATTATTTTGTTGATATTAGGATTGTTTTTAATGATTGGAGCATATTGTTTTTTTGTAAGAAAATGAATCTCCGCGGATGGATAATTTTTGCGTATTGACCTTACTACAGGAGTAGTAAGTAATACATCACCCAGAGAACTGAAACGGATAATCAGAATTTTCATAACTTTGATTGTTTTCAAAATATAGTATGATAATTGTCAAACTTTGCGTGAGATTGTAACTCTCCGATGCAATCGGAGTCCTCAATTTAGTCGCAAGTGGAGACACTTGCGTTACAGCTAACTAACTTCTATTTATAGATATAGTATTGCAAATTCACTTCTTCCATCTCATTTCTGGGAATCTTTGACAATTGATACATTAGTTCTTTAAGGGAAGATTCGAAAGTATTATAAGTTGAAAAAGTTTTGAAAGAAGGAAAGGATATTTCTCCTTTTGTTGCAATAATTATTATTGTTTCTGAATCTTCATTTTTATCTGGAAGTAATCCCAATGGTAAAGAAAACACATCCTTTTCATCAGGAAATTTAAAAGCTTTATTTGCTTTTGCAAAATTATCTTCTCTATATTCGTTCGGCAATAGCATTGCAACAGTCTCATTAGAATAAAGGCAAAAAATTGATAGATAACAATCTTTTGTAGGAATTATTGATAGCCCGAGTTTTTCCCCTTCTTTGAAATAATCTTTATTTAGTTCTGCATCTAAATTAAAATATGGGTCTCTTTCCATTTTTTGCTCACTAACTTTTACTTTCAATGTTACTATTTTTTTTAAGACATTTCCATCAGTTGTAATAGATTCGCTTAGGATTTCTTTCTCTAAAATGATTGCTTGACTGGTTAAATTAACTAATTGTGAGAAATGGTCAATTAGGATTTTATTATTGCTTTCAGAAGTAATTTTGAGGGTTCTGCTATTTACTAATATCCCACTATAATATTCAATTGCCTTTTTGCAGGCATTTTTAATTGCTTTTTCTTTTGCTTCTTCTGGTGTAATGTTTTCAATAATAGTTGATGCGGTTACCTCAAACCAGTTATCACCTAAGTCTTTAATCCCTTGTTCGCTTGGTTGGCGAATTATTTGTATATTCTGTGGCCTTTCTAATATTAAATTTTTGTTCTGGGAACAGGCGAATAGGGCAAATAGGACAGTTGAACATAATAAGATAATTTTCCCAAACAAATTAGTATTTTCATTTTGTTTAAACATAATTTCCTTTCTATAAAAGGCCCAATAAAGGAGATGAAAGAAGAATAATAAATTAACAAAATAATTCAAAAAGATTTTTAATTAGTACTTTATAAACACTCTATCTTTATCTCTTCCAATAAATGTTGGTATTTGTTCTTTATCTAAATAACCAGCAGTTTCGCTTACATTTTTTTTTAAATAAATAAAGAGTTCATTCAATGTAAGTTTGTTATCATTACCTTTTGCTGTACCATTTAAACCTTTTAATAAGAAATAAGTGAATAATCCATGATATTTTTCAGGATAAGCAGAGCTATATTGCTCTCCAGATGATGCAGAGAAGACAGCCATATTCTCAGTTGTTAAAATAGGACTTTCAATTTTAATCGAAATAGGACGAATACCGGCAATCAACATTTCTTTAGAACGACTTTCACCAGAGAAACAAGCATCAATAAACACTGTAACAGATTTGGCATTCATCCTTGAAAGTGAAGTATATATATCATTCAAGTTATGACCTGTATAAGCATAATTCGGGTCTATATCATACGGGATAAGGTATGCTTCCTTAGATTTCATATCTGGAGCACCATGACCAGAATAATATATTATAACATCGGATATTTTATGTTTTATTCGTCTTGCAATCCAGCCATCATCTGAGAATATTTTATGAAACTCTCCTGATGTTGCTCCCTCATTAGTCTGGAAGTATATATTTCGCTCAGGAATTCTAAATACATTCTTTGCATATTTGTAGAAAGACAAAGCATCATTTAAAGCAAAATCAACATCTGGAGCATATTTATACTTTTCAATACCTATGATGACAGCTAATGTATTTTCTCCATTCATATCTGTAACAGGAATATCAATATCCACATCAGACATTTTAATAACACCTTCTATCTCTCGTATTTCAGCAGATTTTTTAGTTTCTACTCTGGCAATATGTATATCAAGTATATTCGGTGTTCTTTCACCCAATTTAAGATCTAAATCTTCTAAACATCCAAATCTTCCTGTATTTTCAGTTAATCTTACTGATATAGGAATTTTTTCAGTCTCATAACGTTTACTTGTATAAAAATAGAACTCTAATTCCTTGTAATCACCGCTTTCAATATCACCTAAATTATAAGTTTTACCCTCATCTATATAAGTAATGTTAGGATCATCGGTTTCAAGAATAATATGTGCTTTTACATTAATGGCAGAACCTATACCATAATTCTGTACAAATGCTGTAACCTCCACAGATTCTCCTGATTCTATAACAGAATTACCATTACCATAAGAATCACCTTTCTCATCATCATCAATAGCTATTTGATTAATTTGTAGATTCGGTGGGAAGCAAGCTTGAGTTTCAAAGGTAATTATAGAAGGGTCTGCATCAAAACCATATCCTTCCATAATCTCTAAGCGGAACTGTCTTGTCATAGTTTGAACATCAAAATCAGCAGTAATAGGGATAGAATATTTTTTCATACTTTCTTTAGGAACTTCGTTAACTTTTGTTACGCGGGGAAATATCAATTGTTCTGCAGATGATAGTGGTGTAAGTTTTATTTCAAGCTCATAGGCATTTCCTCTACCTTTATTGATTAAATCAAATTGTATTTCACCTTTTTCCTCGGCATCTAAGGCTTGATTCAGAGATGGCTCCACAAATGTTAAATTCTCTATTACCAGGTCAGGTGGGTAAGCTTGCTTAGGATATTTTGAACCTTCTGGTCTAAAACCAACAGTACTTCTGTAAATATTGATCCTTTCTACATAAGGCTCTCCCAGAATGCCTGCAACCTCAATGAGAACTTCATTATCACCTTGTTTCAAACTTATATCTTTAATAAATTCTTTCTTATCATATTCTCTGAGATTGCTTTTCTTGTAAGTGGTATCTCCAGAGGTTACTTTAATATATTTAAGACGGTCATGGTCCTCTACTGAAAATTTTAGTGTTATGTCATCCTTTGATGATTCTATATAACCATTAGCCCATCTTTTATCAAAGAAGATTATCTTTGGTTTTGATGTATTATTATTCAGCTCGTAACCAAGATATACAGCATAATTTGTCCCCTCTAAATCACTTTCTAAATTAATATCATAACTATACTTAAAGCTCCAATAGTTTAATGTATTTATTTCTGGTGTAATAGTAACTCTTTCTGTGGTCGCTTCAAAATTAGTAATAAAGCTGGGAAATGGAAAAGCAAAACCAAACTTTAATCCATAATAGTCCTCATTGTCTTCTCGTAAATAAAATGCCCCTAATTTTAAAAACCTGAATACATTCCAATCAATATTGGCAATGACTTTCATAGACAACTTTTCTTCGCTACCAGTAAATGAAATATTTGGCTCATTTACATTAAATGCTCCCAGCCCGATATTTATCCTATTATGAAATAATTTTGTATGAAAACTTGCACCAAATGCCTGAGA
>JACNFI010000407.1 GCA_014384665.1 Candidatus Cloacimonadota bacterium | reverse complement strand
CCCTTCAAAGGGAGACTTACATCCCTCTAAATCTCCCTTCAAAGGGAGACTTACATTTGTCTAATTCCACTTTTGAAGGGAGACTTGCATCCCTCTAATTCCCCCTTTGAAGGGGGATAAAGGGGGATGTCATTTCCGTAAATAACTTCTTATAATAAAAACCATCACTTTTAACCATTTTCTGCTAAAGGCACAGCAGTCTCAAATTAAAATTGTTTCTAAGCCATTATCTGTAATTTCTTATTGCTTAATTTTTAAGTGCGAAACCTAAATTAATCAATAATGTGGAGTTTCATCACTTAGTAATGTCAATAATATATTATTGTATTTTGTATTTCCACATGTAAACATTATCTTTTTTATTAACTTGAACGGAATACTTCTATCTGCTTGTAATAATACATTTCCTTTAAATTCATCTTTAGATAATTCTTTTTGAGCTTGAGCTTTTATCTGTAATGCTTTTCTTAGTTGAGGTATATCTATATAATTATTTTCAATCGCTTCTTGCATTTTTATAATAGGTTTCCCATCTAACAAAATCCACTTAGGTGAAACAGAGATATTGACTGCCAATCGTATGCCTTTTTCAGATGTTGTATATGGTAATTTTATATCCTTAGAAATATTAATCTCTGGGTCTGTGGAATAATTCATCAATAAAAATACTAATAAAATAATAAGCACATCAAGTAAGGATGTAATATTTAGCCTTATTACTTTTGATTTCCTTTTCCGCTTTTCAAAGTATGAATTTATTAGAGAAGATTTATGACTAACATCTACTATAAAACTTTTCATAATTATCTATTTATATCCCCACATCCATAGTTACAAATTTTACAATTCCAATCTCAGGTAATCCATTTCTGCGACATAAATCCATTGTTTTAATTAAATCTTCATACTGTACTGATTCATCGCAAGCAAAATTTATTCTACTTTGTTCTTTATAACTCTCTTTTATCTCTTTAATATAATTTTCTAAAGTATAAAGGTCATATTCATCTTTCTTATGAGGAATTTTTATTCCAATCTTAGCATCTTTGTCTTTACCCATTAGAAATTTATTTTCATCAGTAATCCCTTTATCATACCCTAATAATAAAATATCCTTTTTTTCTGTAATAACTATTATCAAATTTTCTAACACATTATTTTCTTTTTCAATTTCATTTTTTTCTTTAGAAATTCCCTTAGAAGGAAGATTGATCTCCATTACAGCAAGCTTAACAGTTACAATCATTGTAATTAACATTGGAATAAGAACAAGAAAGAGATTCATCATTGGTATCAAATTTGGTGGTTGACTATCTCCAAATGTAGAAAGTCTTCTTGATGGACGTAAAGCCATAATATCTTACCTCTTTATTTAGATATTAGCACTTATGGTATTGATAGCTTTCACACAATACTCATCAATCTCATTTATTATATTTGAAGCCTTGCTCTGAAGAATTGCTTTTACTAACATAATAGGGAGAGCAACTATTAACCCGAAAGCAGTAGTATGCATTGCAATAGCAATACCTGCGGTTAAAGCAGCATTCCTTGCTTCTGGAGGTAAATTACCTAAAGCTGAGAATGACACAATTAATCCAAAAATAGTTCCTAACAATCCCAACAAGGTTGCCATTTGAGCAAAAGTATCTAAATAATGTAAGCGTTTTTCAAGTTCTGGAAGTTCATTCAAAGCAGCTTCGTCAAAAGATTGCTGTAATGCCCTATTTAATTCCTCCCCCTTTTTCCCAAACTCTTTAGCTTTAATAAAGCCCTTTATTCCATATAAGAAAATTGAAGCCATAGTAGTTTTTCGAAAAACCTGGCAAATATTAACTGCTTCATCATACTTTTCATTGATAAGGTAACCTTTCAATTTAGAAAAGAACTCTTTAGTATTAAATTTTTGCATCAACCAGAGTTTATAAGCTCTCTCAATAGCAATACCTAAGGCAATAAGAGCAAGAAGAAGAATTGCATGCATAAATCCTCCGCCCTCTTTGTAAAATCTATATATTCCGATAAATATCCCTCCTGTTGAGGGGGCTTCTCTTTCTTCTATTGGTGGAGTTTCTAATTGAACAACCTCTTCCTCAACTACTACTTTATCCTTGTTTGTTGTCTTTTCCTGTGCTATTATTAATTCAGTGCAAAGTAACACGGATAAAACCAGAGTTATCAAACCCATCTTTTTCATTTTTGTATCCTCCATAAATTATCTATAAGTTTACTATGAAAACCCGCAAAATTCACGAAATACTAGAAAATGGTTCGTGTAAATTCAGCCCGTCTGGGCGCCGAGCCTGGTAATATCTGTATGTATTTTTCGCGTATTTCGCGGGCGATACCTTTTTAGAATGGACTCATCTATAATTTTGCATTTATTCTATCTTTTTATTTTCAACAATTCATCTAAAAGTTTTTCTATATCAGGAGCAAAAGTCTTTCCAGCTGGTCGTATCTTTTTCTTTGGCAAAATAACCAAAGCCTGAGGTTTTGGAATCTTGCCTTTTAATTTAAGAGCTTCTTCTTCTGTAAACTCAATTATGGTTTTTTGCGATGAATCAGAAATGGAGCTAACATCTTCTACATCATTGAATTCCAACTTTATCTCTTCTAATGTATCCTCACTATATTCTACACTTTCAGATATATTTCCATTATTTTGCGTCCAACCTATGTCAATGTTTATTAATATAGAAAGAGCAAATACTACTAAAATTTTCTTCATATTGGATCCTTTTGGTTTATTATTACCCTTTTTGTAAGTCAGTATCCCTTCGCGAATCTTGATTTTTAAATCCAATTATATGAATTTCAGCAATAATTCCAGTAGCAAATGGACTTGTACTTGCCTTTATGGCAACAAGATTTTCGCCAATTGTAATGTAATTTGTAATATCATATATTCTTGGCTTAAATTTATCCTCTATTATGAAATTCATCTCATCTTTAGTCAGTTCTTCACCATTAATATATATTGAAATACTATTTCCGGCTATTTTGAATTCTGCAAGTTCAAAAGTATTAGAAACAACAAATTTATATCTAAAATAAACAGTATCTGTTACCAAGCTATCCCATATTACACAACTATCGCTGAGTCCAAACTCAGAAAAGGAAGATATAGAATCAATTGGCATTTTAGTGGCTTTCCTCCAAAGAGAATCATTATAACCAAAACAAAACCATTTATCTTCTTTAATACTTGTATTTACTTTCCATGTGTTATCTGTATAATAAGTAGTATCTGATGTAATCAAATTTTCTTCAAGCTTTTTAATAATGCCATATTCATATAATTTATCTTTACTAGCTAAAGTCCATTCATTTTCTATTCCATTTTCTTCTAACATAATAAAATTTGAATAATAATAATTGAGCATTTCATCATAAATTGGGTCAATATAACTTTCTGTCATTACATCTTTAAATGCTTCTTGATTAATTTCATCATCATACACAGGAGCAAACATTTTCACGGCTCTATCTAATTTTCTGAATAAATATTCATTAGTTTGACCCAATCTATGAAGAGAAGCTGCCCACCATTTGGCATTATTATATTCTTTAACAGAACCATATATCTTAATAAGTTTGTTTCTTTTATCTAATAATCTTTTAATATCTCTATCAAATTCTATTTTTTGAATCGTTTTTCTTACAGAATCTTGCATTAAATCATTAAAAATAACTTCTCCCTCATAAAATCTCAGCTTTACATACACAGGATTTAAATTCAGTATGATACCTTTCTTAATAAAGTAATTATTTTTATTGTAATATTCCTTTATATTAGTAGAAATTTTAGTAAAATTATTATACTTATATAATGTATCCATCTCTGTTTCTATATTATTTAATATTTTTCTTGCAATTCCGGTTGCAATCATCTTTTCTTCAGGAAACTCATCTTTGATTTGTATTGCTATTTCTTCTGCTTTATCCCATTTATCCATTGCAATATATTCTCTTAATACATATTTCAATTTATCAAGCACAGATGGATTATCAGGAAATATCTGTGCGAACTGCAAGCAGAGCTGGATAACTTTTTCTGTATTCCCTAATTCTTGATAATCGATAATTGCATTATTAAACATATCAGGTGCTTTATCCCAGTCCTTATATTTCCGGGTAAGTTCAATATATTTATTCGCAGAAATTTCTTTATCACCTAGTTTATAGTCGTAGATTGCTACTATTTGCTTCTCAGCATTCCGGGAATATTCACTATTTGGATACCTATTCACTATTTTTTGATAGATACTAATTTCTCTTTCATAATTTTGTAGACAAGTATCTACCAGAGTGGCTGCTTTATAATATGCAGGAAGTATTTGAGTAACTGTATCTTTATTGGGATAATTTTCAGCAATGAAGAGATATCTCCTGATGGCATTTTCAAAGTCATTAGCTTTTTCATACAATTTTGCTGATTTAAGCATATTATCAAAAGAATATTCTGCTTTTAGGTTCTGCTTAGCAAGCCGTTCATATTGTTGTGCACCACCAATATTATCTCCATTCCTTTCTAATTTTACTGCCTGATTTTGGATAGATTGTAAAGCAAGCAAATTAGCACTCTCTTTTATCTCTTGATTATCTGTATTAACTGCCAAAGATTCAGCTTTCCAAAACCATTCTTCTGAAGATACATAATCTCCAACATTTTTATAACAAAGTGCTATTTTATAAGTATAATTTGTCGTCTTTTCTTTCTGAAGTATTGGAACAAAATTATTGATAATTTCCTTAAAAATACTAAGTGCTTTAACATAATTATTTTCATCATAATAAAAATTACCCTGTAGTTGTACAACCTGATACAGTTTTAAAGAATCTTCTCCTGTATGATTTTTCTTTTCTGAAATTAACTGTCTATATGTATCACAAGATGTTAGTAACTTTTCCTTTATATCTTTTTGTCTCACATATAAAGTATCCTGCTCAGTAATATTCTCAACCGAGTTCTCATCCAATATTTCCTCTTTTAGAATATCAAGAATAGATTGATATGCCACAATAATATCGTATGTATTATCATAATGAGAAGGATATTCTACAGATTTTTTATTTAAATTCTGAAATTTTTTTATTGCTTTTTTATAATAAACAATATCCTTTTCTTGTTCGGCCAATTCAAAAAATAATTGGGTTAATCTGGCTTCAATCTTTTGAGATTTATCTGAATCAGGGAATATATCAAGGTATAAATCTGAGAATTTTATCGCTTTCAGATATTCAGATTTTTCTTTATTATCTATTGCTTTGTTTACAGTTCTATTGATAGTATATTCATAAGCTTCCTTAACAATAGGTAATTCTTCGTTCAAAATATTTTTATTATTTTTATATTTTTGATACCATCCAGAGTTTCTATTAAATCGTAATGCAAGTTTTTCCATTTGCTTCTCAGCTTTATCTGTTTCACCATTATTTATATAAACTTGAATAATCTTATTGTCTATTGATGGATTTCCACTATTTAGGGGAAATAAATCTAAAAATGTTGAATAGGTTGAGCAGGCTTTTGCGGGATAGTCAATCTCTGCATAAATATCGCCTAATCTTTCCAGAATTTTCTTTGCATAAATTTTTGAGCCAATATTATTTATTATATTTTTGAGTTTTTCGGTTCCGATAGGATGGGGAGAATAATTAGTGCTATCAAAACCAGCAAAACTTAAGGCAACATATTCTATTGTTTCTTCTTCAAATATTCTTGCATCTTTAAGAAATTGTTCTGCTTTCACTCTTTCTTCTGGATTTGTAGTTAATCTTTTAATACTGTCATTCAGTGTGATGTCGTTAAGTAGACCAAGAAATCTAACAATCGCAGGTGCATATTTATTCATTGAAAAATATGTCCATCCTAATTTATAAATTGCATTTTCAACTAATTCTGATTCAACCAGGATGAGTAATTCATAATATTTCTCAGCGGTAAGTAGATACTTTTTTCGCTCTTCAGAGCTATTTGTTTCAGCTGCTAAATTAAAATATATATCACCAAGACGATAAATAGATTCCAGGTAAAAATCTGAATTAGGAAATTCATTTCTTATTTTTTCATAATATTTAATTGACTTCTTCAAATTTTTTTTTAATAATTTAAGAGAATCTGGTCCGCCAGCTCCGAAACCCCGATGTATCGGGGATAAATCGGGTACTGGCGGAAAAAGTTCAGGGTGTTTTTTGCCTTTTTTCTCAACTAATATTCTCTCCTTCTGGTAATTACAAAAAGCCATATTATAATAAATAACATCTTTGTATTTATAGTCTGGATTTATTATTAACAATTTTTCATAATAGTTCAAAATATCCACATAAGTTTCATATTCATCAAGAGGATATAATTCAAAGCAAAGGTCGGCTAAATGGAAGTAAGCATCAGCTACATACGGACTGTTTGGATATTTTTCTATAAAATCTTTATAATGTTTCTCAAGTTTTTTGATACATTTCTTTTTATTCTTATAAGAATCGGTTAATTTTTTATCAATTTCCAAAATTTTTGTTTTTATGATTGATGAAGAGAGGGGCTGTTCGTTTATTTCTGGTTTTTCATAACTCGTAGAATCAGGTTTAGAACTAACTACAGACTTTCCAATTCCCCCAACATCATTCTGAGCATATAATGCGATAGAGAAGAAAAGGTTTAAGATAAGCAAAATAATTATCTTCTCAAAATATTGGAAATTACTAAAATGGATTCTCATTGCCTATCCAAATCTTTTAACAATTCTTTATAAAGTTTTTGTTGCTCACTTAATGCTTTTTGAGTTGCAAAATATTCATCTTCAACGATTGCCTGCCCTTCTAATAAAAAATCACTTATAGCATAATGACTTGCCTGTATTTTATATTGAATAACATCGGTTAAGGTAGTTAATAGTGCTTCATATTCAGTTTCAATAATCTCAATTTCATCAGATACATTTTTTTTACTTTCAACTAACATCTTTTTAATTTTTTCTTTTAATTTATTGGTAAGTTCTTTTTTGTATTCTTCAAGTGCTTCTTTCTGGTTTCTTACTAATTTCTGTTGTTTGATAAACTTTTTTCTTAATTCATTATTTTTCTTATGTTGAGATAAATATATCTTTAACTCTTTATCTAATTCAGAAATTGTGCTATCAACTTTTCCAATTTTTCTCTCAATTTTATTTGTTATTGTCGAATCATTTTTTCCTTTAGCAATCTGTAATATTCCATATAAATTTTTCTTTATATATTCAAATGATTCTTTTTCATTACCGAGTTCTTCTATAAAAATAGTATTTTGTGCAGACTGTTTTTCAAATTCATTCAATAAATTATCAAATCGCTCAGATGTATTATAAACTTCTGATATTAAAGTTGTAACTTTATTTATAAATTCTGTACTATCCCGGATGCTTAAATTTTCCAATTCTTGAATTAAATTTTCCTTGTCTAAAGTTAGGCCAAACTTTTCCTGGAAATAGGATAGAATTAACAATTCCATCTTTTTCTTAGTGTCTTGTATTGATTTTTTCTCTGCAAAGAATTCTTTAAAATATTCTATATCTCTTTTATGAAAATAAGGGAATTTGCTAAGGAATATATCAACTTGTAAATCAAAATCTGTCATTTTCAGCAAACTATCAGTATAAGATATTCTTTTATCAATCTGTTTTAAAACAATTTTCTCTCCTCTTTTCTCGAACAAATTCTCTAATCTTTTTATCTCCTCTAACAATATATTATAAAAAATTATCTCTTCTTCAAGCATAATCAAACTTAATATTTGATGATATTCAATATCTTCTCCCAAAAATTCACTTAAAATAATATTACTATCATACAATTGAGTCCGTATTTCTTCTTCCTGCTGAGCAATAGTATTTTTTATCTTTTCATCATTTTTCTTATTTTTAATAATAGTAATCTCTTTATATAATTTCAGTAATTGTTTTTTTTCTTCTATATAATCATATAAGGCCTGATTTTTTGTGATTCTCTCATCTGCAATTTTTATTGCTTCATCTATTCTACCCATTCGTGATAAAATAATGCCAATTGAGAAAATAGCTTTATCATAATAATCACTTCTTGGCTTTTTTTCTAAAATTTTTTTAAAGAGATATTCCGCTGTCGTAGTTTTTCCGCCATTTAATGCACACCAACCCATCTCATATAAAATATCATCTTCAATATTATTTAGCCCAACTATTTTTATATAATTTTTGTAAGCCATAAGTCCATTAAGGTAGTCTTTATCAGAATAATATATTCTTGCAAGTGTAAGATATAGCTTTCTCAATCTATTCAGATTAAATTCACTATCAATCGTTACTTGAAAATAACTAATTGCATCTTGATTTGAGGAAACCTTACGGATACAAAGTCCGGTTAAAAATTGCGAGTCAAAACTATAATCTTCATTTGAAATCAACTCATTTGCAATCTTAAATGCTTTTTCAAACTTATTTGTAGCATAGTAGGCAGTTGCAAGAATAAACTTATATCTTTCGTCTCGTTTACCTTTATAATCCTTGCTTAAAGCTACTATATCATCATACTTACCCAAATTAAAATAAGCAAATTGAAGGTAATATTTTGCTTCTTCTATATTATGGAACTGACTATATTCAGTTACATATTTATTCAATAGTTGATATGCCTGTTGGTATAGACCCAATTCAATTGCAATTTTCCCTTTCAAAAAAATAATCTTTTGAATATAGGCAGGTTGTTTATAAATATACCTTAAATCGTTCAACTGTATGATTGTTTTTTTATAGTTTTGTTGATTATATGCTGAATCTGCTTTTGCAAAATCTTTGATAAATAAATTTTTTATCTTTGCATATTGTCCTTCATTTTTGAGTTGTTCAACTTGTTCTCTTTTTTTAATTATACCTTGAATGCGTTTAACTTCACTTTGAATAATGTTGAGATGAGACTTCTCCAGTTCAATCTCTTTTAATAATTTATTTTTCCTATTAGCTAATAATGTATGTGATGTAAGAAGAATAAAGCTAATAATTAATATTAGAAGTGGGTATGTTTTTTTAATTATAAACATAATGATAGTCTCATTTTGATAGATAGAATTTTATTTTTACTGCTTGATTCAGTAGCAGAAGAATTATATCAATCATTAGAAATTACTCAAAATCTGGTATTAGCGAATTAAAATATTTCCAAATTCCAAACTCTTTCTTCTTATGAAATCCATCTATTATTTACATTTATTCTTCAAGTAGTTTTCTAAGTTTTTCAAGAGCTTTCTCAGCATTCTTACGCTTTTCACGAATTCTTTCCAATTCTTGTTCTATAGTGGTTTCTGTCAATTTTCGTTTTATTTCATAAGCAGGTTTTTTTGAGAATAGATTAAATAGAAGCGTATTGTGTGGCATTTCTTGTCCTATTTTAGAAAACAGGTCAAATTTATATTGAAAACTAAATGCAATTCTGGGATGGGGATTAAAAGTAGCTAATTCATCAATACGATATAAACCTAATTTTACTGAAGTATGCCTTGTGTTATATTGAATTGCAGAATTAATACAATAACCATCCTCCTCTATTAACAACATAAATTTATCAGATAACTTTGTATTTAGACTTGCAAATATACCTTTAAAGAACCTCTTATCATCATGTGTGCCTTTAAATCTTCCAGAACCAATACCTGTTGTCAAACTTATTTCTTTTGTTCCAAGGATAGGAAGGTTACGGAATAATATCGTTTTTGTAATAGTAATATAGACAGAATTTTTCCTATAGTCATCTATATCATGACTATAAAATGAATTCTCATCATCAAACCTGACTGTATAAATAGAATCAATATAATTTTCTGAAAACATATTTTCTATTCCAATTGAAATTGCAGGGAATTTATCTGTTTCCTTTACTAAATTGAGTTTTGCATTTACATAGAAGATATCTTTTTCAATGTTATCGTTTCTAAATGCTTTTTCATGTGATGGTTTTGCTTTCTCCTTATTAATATCAATTTTCGGTAGAATATTATATACAAGCCCAATTTCAGCCCAATTTAAAATTCCAACATTCAAGGTATATGCAGAAGAAAAATTCCACTTATCAGGGCAACCATGAGTTGTTTCAGAATACTCATTATAATTGAAACCGGAAAGTGAAAATTCAGCAATATTTTTTGGAAGTACATAGGCTTCTGGTACTTTCATAAATCCCATTGTAGTAAATGGAATCGCAACAATGATACTGGTAAAGGCAAATAAATATATATAAATCGTAAAAAAAATTTTATTAAGCATCAAAATATAGCCTTTTTTCACTATCAAAGTGAATCATACTAATATAATATATGCTCATTCTTCTAATAGTTTACGAAGTTCTTCAAGTTCTTTTTCAGCTTTCTTACGCCTTTCACGGGTCTTTTTCAGTTCTTCTTCTAAAGGGTTTTCAATTTTTATATTTTCTGTTTTAGTAATTTCTTGTTTCACTTTAGAAGTAGATTTCTTTGATAAAAGATTAAAAATAAGCGTATTTGGAGGTGCTTTTTGTCCTATTTTAGATAATAGATCAAAGGTATATTGAAGACTAAATGCAATTCTGGGATGGGGATTAAAAGTAACTAATTCATCAATACGATAAAAACCTAATTTTGCAGATAAGTTTTTTATATTATATTGAATTCCAGCATTAATACAGTAACCATCTTCCTCTAATACAAACATAAACTTATCAGATAACTTGCTATTTATAGCCAGAAATATCCCTTTTGAAAGGAGCTCAGGCATATCCTTACTGGTAGTTATAAATCTTCCATAACCAAGACCTGCAGTTAAACAGACTTCTAATGTTCCAAAGATTGGAATATTTTGTAGTTGTATTCTTTTCGTTCCTGCGATGTATAAGGAATTTTTCCGATAGTCATCTATATCATGACTATAAAATGATTCTTCCTTTTTATATCTTTGGATATATATAGAATCAATATAATTTTCTGAAAACAGATTTTCTATTCCAATTGAAATTGCAGGGAATTTATCTGTTTCCTTTACTAAATTGAGTTTTGCATTTACATAGAAGATATCTTTTTCAATGTTATCGTTTCTAAATGCTTTTTCATGTGATGGTTTTGCTTTCTCCTTATTAATATCAATTTTCGGTAGAATATTATATACAAGCCCAATTTCAGCCCAATTTAAAATTCCAACATTCAAGGTGTATGCAGAAGAAAAATTCCACTTGTCAGGGCAATTGAGAGTTGTTTCAGAATTCTCATTATAAGTATATCCCGAAACTGAAAATTCAGCAATATTTCTTGGAAGCACATACGCATCTGGTGCTTTCATAAACCCCATTGAGGTAAATGGAACTGCAACTACTTCACAAATAAAAGCAAAAAATGAATATAATAGAATTACATTAATAAAAAATAATTTATTTATCATCGTTTACTCCATACTATCCTTACTAAACTTATCTTATTTATGTTTATAATAATAACTAACTAAATTATATGTCAAGTATTTGGGGGGTATTCCTTCCTCTATTCTATAAAGGTTTTGTAATCAATATTTTTTTCTAAAAGAGAAGATAAACCATATAAAGTTAAAAAAGGGAAGGGGAGTTAACTCCCCTTCCCTCGCTAAGTAAGCCCTTTCCTGTCACCGTGGACACGGGGATACTCATATATTTCAGTA
>JACNFI010000406.1 GCA_014384665.1 Candidatus Cloacimonadota bacterium | reverse complement strand
AAAATTGGCTATTTTCTAAGCAGAACCAGTAAAAAGTTTGCTATAATTTTTTTTATTAATTTTATTTACTCAGCTAAGTCATTATCTTCTCCGATTATATCTTTAGATAAACAAATCCTTTGAAAGCAATTAATATCTTTCAGATTTTTTTATACATCCTTTTTATTTTTATTAAAAAAAACCTTCAAAAATTTCCTGTCAAGTTTTTCCTATTTTAATTATGCATACCCCCAAAATTTTTAATTCTTGTTTCCATTTAGTCTCAAACTGGGGTGTCACGGTCTCCCGATGAATCGGGATGACATGTGCAACTGTCATGGAATGGTCCATAACGACTCTGCAGAAGGTAAAAGGAGCCATCAGTGACCACTTCCTGACGATGGTGGAATAAAAAAAACCCTAATATTATTTCTCAAGGCTTTTTCATATTTCAATTTTACCGATTATTTATTCGTTTCTTGCCATCTTTTCATAAATCTCATATCTCTCTTTGGCTTCTTCCGCAGCTTGCTTAAATAGTATTTTAGCTATTTCTGGATACTGCTGAGTCAATGTGCGATAACGGATCTCATTATCAAGAAATGTTTGATAATCTAATTTTGGCTTTTTTGAATCAAGAATTAATGGATTCTTACCTTCTTTCGCAAGTAATGGATTGTATCTATATAGAATCCAATAGCCAGAGTCAACAGCTAATTTCTCTTCTGCTTGCACTTTAGTCATATCAATTCCATGAGCAATGCAAGGAGAGTAAGCGATAATCAAAGAGGGTCCATCATAAGCTTCTGCTTCTATGAAGGCTTTCAGGCATTGAATTGGACTTGCACCCATTGCTATCCCAGCTACATATACATAGCCATAAGTCATTGCCATCATACCGAGGTCTTTCTTTTTTGTACGTTTACCTGCTGCTGCAAATTTCGCTACTGAGCCAGTTGGGGTCGCTTTAGAAGCTTGCCCCCCAGTATTTGAATAAACCTCTGTATCTAAGACCAGAACATTTATATTTTTATTACACGCAAGTACATGGTCAAGTCCACCATATCCAATATCATAAGCCCAACCATCACCACCAATAGACCAGACAGATTTATCGATGAAATAATTTTCTAATTCCATAATCTTTTTCAGGACTTTTTTACGTTCTTCATTAACACAAACTTGAATAACAAAAGGTAGCATTTTCTTGATCTTCTTTGCATTTTCTTTTGCTTCTGTATCCTTTGAATCATAGTTTTCAACAGCATATTCTAATGCTTTCACAAATTCCTTAATCTTTTTAGCATTTTCTAAAGATTCACTACCTTTTTCTTCAGCTTGTTTCAGCATATTTTTAAATTCGTCTGATTTTGCATCTTCGATCAATCTTTTAACGTTTGATAGAAGTTGCCTTCTATTGGCTTCTACTGCGAGCCGCATTCCAAAACCATATTCGGCATTATCTTCAAATAGTGAATTTGCCCAGGTTGGTCCCCTACCTTCTTTATCCTTACAATATGGCATTGTTGGAAAAGTTCCACCATAAATTGATGAACAGCCAGTTGCATTTGCAATAATCATTCTATCACCGAACAGTTGTGTAGCTAATTTAACATAAGGTGTTTCTCCGCAAGCACCACAAGCACCACTGAACTCAAAGTAAGGCATCAAGAACTGACTGCCTTTTACTGTCTCGCGTTTTACTCCATCAAGGATATTATCAGGAAGGTCATCAAAGAAAACAGCATTTTCTCCTTCACCTGCTGCGCGTGCTTGTTCTATTGGAACCATTTCTATAGCTTTTCCTTTAACCGGGCAGACCTCTACACAACTATCACAACTAACACAATCCTCAACATAAACCTGTAGTCTGTATTGAAGATTCTTATCATTCTTTGTTTTTGATTTTATTGTTGTGAATGTTTCTGGTGCATTTTCTAAACTTTTCGGGTCTATCTGTTTAGGACGAATAGCAGAATGTGAGCAGACCAAGGAACATAGATTACATTGGATACACTTATCAGGATACCATTTTGGCACATAGGGTGCAACTCCACGCTTTTCCAATCTTGTTGTTCCAGTCGGAACTCGTCCATCATACGGCATTTTAGAAACTGGTATTGAATCTCCCTTAAAATGCATACTCGGGTCAATAACATCTTTAGCAAAATCATCAGCATCATCCGGGATAAGCTTGAGAACTGGTGCTGATTTTGTCCCAACTAAGTCAGAAGGAATTGTAACTTCTTCAAGTGCTACTGATGCTCGGTCAACTGCATCCCAATTCATTTTTACTATTTCTTCACCTCTTGCTAAGAAGGTTTTCTTAATTGCATTTTTAATAAGTTTTAAAGCCTTATCCTCGGGAAGAACACCTGAAATCTTGAAAAATGCAGCTTGCATAACTGTATTGATGCGTGCACCAAGTCCAACCTCTTGTGCAATCTTCAAAGCATCAATATTATAAACTTTAATATTCTTCTCAATAATTGTCTTCTGCATATCTTCAGTTAGGTTTTCAAATACTTCATCAGTTTTCCAGTTAGAGTTGAGCAAGAATGTTCCATTTTTAACGATACCTTCTAAGATATCATAACGACCTATATATGATGACTTGTGAAGTCCCACAAAATCTACATTATTCAGTAAATATTGAGATTGAATTTTTTCTTTTCCAAACCGTAAATGAGAAATTGTTATTCCACCAGATTTTTTAGAGTCATACTGGAAATAGCCCTGGGCATACATATCGGTATTATCACCAATGATTTTGATAGAATTTTTGCTGGCTCCAACAGTTCCATCAGAACCATATCCCCAGAATTTGCAACGAATTACACCTTTTGGTTCTGCATCAATTTCTTCATCAATTGAAAGAGATGTGCCAGTGACATCATCTTCAATACCTACAGTAAAGTCATGTGTGCACTTGCCATCAAGATGGTCATAAACTCCTTTTACCATAGTTGAAGTAAATTCCTTTGAAGAAAGACCATAGCGACCACCAATAATTTTAATATCTTTTCCTGACAGTGCAACAGCAATATCAAGATAAAGAGGCTCACCCAGAGAGCCGGGTTCTTTTGTTCTATCAAGAACTGCAATTTTCTTTACTGTCTTTGGAATAGAAGAGATAAGTGCTTCTGCTGAAAAAGGGCGATATAGACGGACTTTGACAGCACCAATTTTTTCACCGTGCTGGGTAAGATAGTTAACAGTTTCTTCAATTGTTTCTGTTCCAGAGCCCATAGCAATAATAATCTTTTCTGCATCAGGAGCGCCAATATAATCAAAAAGCTTGTATTGGCGACCTATCTTTTTTGCAAACTTATCCATATATTCTTGAACTATTTCAGGTGTAACTGCATAGAACTTATTCACTGTTTCTCGTCCCTGAAAATAAACATCAGGATTCTGTGCACCGACTTTCATCATTGGCTTTTCTGGATTCATAGCTCTTTCACGAAAATCTTTTACATATTGCATTTCCAGAAGCTCAGCCATTGTCTCATAGGGTATCATCTCTACCTTTTGAATCTCATTGGAAGTCCTGAAACCATCAAAAAAATTTAGGAATGGCACTTTGGATTTTAATGTTGCAAGATGAGAAACAACTGCCAAATCCATTGTCTCTTGAATTGAACCAGCAGCTACAAGAGCAAAGCCAGTATTTCTTGCAGACATCACATCAGAATGGTCACCAAAAATTGATAATGACTGACAGGCAAGTGAACGAGCAGAAACATGAAATACAGTTGGAAGCAACTCACCAGCTATTTTATGCATATTTGGAAGCATAAGCATAAGACCTTGAGAAGCTGTAAAAGTTGTGGTTAAAGCACCAGCAGAAAGACAGCCGTGAATTGCTCCGGATGCTCCACCTTCGGATTGCATTTCTATAACATCGAGTGTTTGCCCAAAAATATTTTTTCTACCTTCAACAGCCCAGGCATCTGCTAATTCCCCCATCAGTGATGAAGGAGTTATCGGGTAAATTGCTGCAACTTCGCTAAAAGCATAAGCCACATGAGTTGCTGCCGTGTTTCCATCTATGGCTTTATATGTTTTATTCATTTCACCTCCGATAAAATATTATATTTAGTAATGAGTCCACTCTAAAAACCCCTAAAGGGGTTAAAATTGTGTTTTTTAAACATGTTACCCACAGTTGAAACTGTGGGCTAACCCTATGGAGAATAGTAAGTTAGCCCACAACTTTAGTTGTGGGAAACATAACCCAAGAAGAACATTTTAACCATTTTAATGGTTTTTATAGTGAACTCAATAATAAATTCTTTATTTTTTCTTAACTTTTTTTATACAAATTACATTATAAGTAATTATCACCATTTTGCCACATAATATCTAACAAGAAGAAAACTATATTTTTACATTTTATTTTTTGTAACTAGTATCCTTCTTTTAATCTTATCTATAAAATATTATCCAGAACAAAAATACTTTTCAAAAATCAAAAAACTTAATACATTTCCATATTCAACTAAAAACCCAAGTATAAGTTTCACTTTTTAATTAAAAAAGAGTGTAACTCAAATTTTTTATATTTACTTAATGTCAAGTTTTTTATTATAGTTCATAATAGGCGGTTCACACCATAAGTAATCCCTATAAGACAAAAACTTTTTATTAAGTTTTATAAAAAAGCCATAATCTTATTCCTGTCAAATTTTTCGGCTCTCGGCAGAAACCTGCGGGTAATTGATTTTTTCATTCATTTAAATTCACCATTAAATATCCGCATTTTTGAAGGACTTTTAATCTAAAATATTCAAAATCTTTATATCCATATCCTCTCCTTAAAAGAGTTTTAATTACATTATTTATTCCTTCTGATTTTCCGTTAGATACGGGACAATCAAACCAATTTAGTATTGTTTGTAATCGAGCAATTATAGATCTTGCGAATTTCTTTAGTGCTTCAAATGTTGTTTTCTTTGTATTTTCTATCCATTCAAGTATCATTTCTTCAGCGCTTTTACGATCATTATTACGATCAAAAATCGATAAAAAATCCTCTTTTAAAAGATACATTTCATATAATCTTTCATTCTTCTCTTTCAACTCTTGTAGCCTATTTTCATGGTAATCTTTAAAGTTTTTACGACGCCGTAATAAAATCCAACGAGTATGCTTTTTGATATATTTCCTCTCTTCATCTGATAATGATTTCTGATACAAACGGCGCTCCTCTTCAATGTAACGATTTAATATCCTCGCTAAATGAAATAAATCATATACAATAAGCACTTCCGGAAATGTTTCTTGAGTAGCTTTGAAATAAGGTTTCCAAAAATCCATAGATGCTACTTTCAGGGATTCGAAAGATAGACCAAACTTATTATAAATCTCTTTTAAACTCTCTGATGTCCTGTCTTTTGACATCCAAATTACTTTGCTAGTTAAATGATTTATCACAACTGTTCCGTAATTATGTCCTTTCTTGTGGGCTATTTCATCAATACCTATCTGCTGAACTTCCAATACATTTCTGATATGATTCTCTTCATGCTTTTGTAATTCATTCTTATCAATTTCTCTGACTGTCCGTTCCGGTATTCCAAGAAGATGAGATGCTTCTGAACAACTCGTATATTGGGTGTAGTGGATTACCAGAGAACCTACTGATTTTGAATATCGACTTTTTCCTTCACTTATTGTCTGTAACTCTACTTTTACTCCACAATCAGGACACAACAAACGATACTGTTTGAAGCGAACAAATACTGCTTTTTTATTTACAACTCCAATATAAATTACCCGAATATGACTGTCATACTTGCTGTCATTTAATGTCTTATTACAAACTGAACAACGATGGTCTCCATTATTTTCAACATCTAAATAAATGTTTTTACCAATTAATTCCAAACCTTTCAAAGAATATCCTTGCAATCCAAATAGGATTTCTAATATTTGACTCCGTAATTCTTGTGCCATCTTCTCTCCTTTTCAATCTTAATTTTGGAGACCAGATGCCATTTCATTATTTTTCTATCCACTTATTTCTGCCGAGAACCAATTTTTCTTACGCTTTCTACATTTTTTTCAAAAAAACCCCCAAACATAACGGGGGTTATTTATTCAACTAGGAAATTTACAATCTACCTATCGCATTAAAATTTATTCTCCATAGCACCCCTTTGTTCCGAGATCCCCGATTAAATCGGGGACGGAACTACGGAGTGTAAACTTTCCTGAACTTCATAGTTTTAACGAAGGAGTTAGCGAAGGAGGATTTATCCTTCGAAGCTTTAGCGTAGGAGGACCTGTTCTCCGTAGTTTTAACGAAGGAGAAGCATCTTCTTGATGAATGTGTGATTATTAGTTTCTCCTCCCGAGGAGGATCCACCTCTGGTAGACATTTTTAAGAAATAGATACCATTCACATTTTTATCAGCATTCCACTCAATTTCTTTTCCACCTGCTGTCTCAAAACCATTAATAAGTTCTTCTACAAGCTGTCCTTTAATATTATAAATCTGAATAACAACATGCGTATCTTTGGGTAAATCATATTTAATAAGTGTTTTTGAAGTAAATGGATTCGGATAGTTTGGATAGAGTGAGAATTTTTCTGGAAGAGGTTGAACTATATTCACTTCTAGTCTTCGAGTAACTATTTCATTACCTTCTGAATCTAATACCTGTAATCCACCGGATGCTTCTATCTCATTAACATCAAACTTGGTGAAGTATACTTCTGAACCGCTTCCCTCTTCTCCTATTACATTAAACTCTATGAATGCAACTATTCCTGATTCTGATACTAACTCACTCAAAGCATAAATGACTATTTTTCCTTTACCAGCTTCCTCAAAATTAGTTTCAACTGCATAATCTTTATTATAAAGAATTCCTTCATTTAGAGTAAATTCTGTTAATTGTAATACCTCTGGATTAAATTCAATACTAATATCAATACCCTCAATTGCTGTTGCTTCTTCTATCACCACAGGAATCCTTAGTGTATAATTAATATCTATCTCAATATCAGTAGCTTCTGTTGAACTTTGAGCGAGCATCGTTCTAACACCAGGTGACCAGTTACCTGTAACATCTCCAAGCCTTATTCCAATGAAGTCCTCATCTGTTAAGTCTGAAATGAGCGGAATATACTCTCGTGTATCTTCATAAACTATGGGAGGCCAATCTTCACATTCAGGAATAGGTTCTGGTGTAAATACCCAGTCAATACAATCATCATTTAAATAATCTATTATTTCAATGGAATATCTGGCTATTTTAGAAGGATCCATTCCATTGATCGACCCATCCATAGAGACATCTCCTGCTATCATTTCAAGGCAATCTAATTCATATAATCCAGCAGAATATCTTGCGGCTCTGGAAGCATCAAGTCCACTTAATCCGCCAAGATCAGTATCCTTGAATGGTGTGGATTCATAATTACCACCTGGAATATCTAAAAATAAGTATTCTCCATATCCATCTGTGGTTGCGACATAAGTTGCATCGCCAGTAATATCCACATCTGCATTTGGAACAGGATTAGCATCACTATAATAACTAATATATCCTGAAATATCAAACAGACATGGAATTACATCAAAGAAGCCATCAAATAATGCAACAGGAGTTTCATTTACCTCTCCAAAGTCAAATACAAGATCTGTGTAATCTCCTTCTACTCCTACAACATTAAATTCAAGAAAGATTATGTCACCACTACCATTGAATACATCTGTCATTGCATAGATTACAACGGTTACCTGTCCATCAACATCCGTATTTACGAACAATCCATAACCCAAAGCAGCTAATTCTGGACCTAATATTCCTCCAGTTGCGTCTAAGACAGTTTCATCAAATGTAATAACCATATCAATTCCTTCAACTTCCCAAGCATCTGGATTATCTAGATATACAGGAATAGAAACAGCCTGTCCTGGGCAGCCTTCTACATATTCAGGTAGTATAAGTGAAGTTTCTGGAACGCTTGGTCCTGTCAAACACATTGCCTGGTCGTAGAAGCGGTCGTTATAGGTAACGCCACCATCAAGAGACTGGTAGCAGAAACCGTCGCCAATACCAGAACTCATCCACATGAACCAGCAGTTAGGAGGTTCCTCAAGTAGTTGACCTTGAATTGAAACCCATCCATCGCTGATGTCACAGCAGGGATTCAGTTCTGTACTGAAGTAAAACAGCGGGTAACCAGCATAGTATTGTTCTGTGGCTTCTCTGTAGATGGTTTCTGTATATGAACACACCTCGTCACCCGGGTATCCACTTCCATCATCTAAATAGAACTTGATTTCAAAGGGCATCGGGTCTTCATCACAAGGAGCCCAAGGATATACTAAACTAAGACCCCAGAAATGAATGTTGCAGATAGGTTCTTCAAGACCCCAGAAATTATCATAGACTATGTAGTCTATACCGTAAACAGGGTCGTCTTCACTAGTACCTGCTGACCAGTCGTCTTCAGGCATATGGCTTGGCTGACCGAATATTGTTCCTTCAGGACAGACAAGACCAATATATCCAGTTCCATATAACGGAAAATCAGTAACTTCTCTGTTATCCGTTATAGTTAAGAAAGCAGTTTTAGTACCTGCATCGGCAGGACAGAATTCTACATCTACTGTAATAGCAGGTGGAAGAGTTACTGGGTAAGTGTTTAGATCAGTTAGAATAAATTCGCCAACGTCAGGACCAGTAATAGTAACAGAATAAACCTCAATAGTACCTATACCACAATTATCAATAGTGAAGGTTTGAGGTGGTGAACAATCACCAATAGGAACGCCTCCAAAATCGTAACCAGGTGGAACAACACAAAGCACAGGCTCACCACACGATACAACATTCACAGTATAATCTTCTACTTCACCATAAGATGTTGAACCGCAAGGATCTAGAACGCCACCATATTGGATACGAATTCTCATTCTTATTGGACCTGGGAGGGCTACTGCCGGAGGAACGATATTTCCAACATAAGGACCAACTCCACTGCCAAGATCGAAGAATTCACCATCATCATAGAAATCAAGGTCTTGATTCCAGTCAACCCATGCACCGCCAACATCACTTTCCCATGCATTACCGATAGTAAGAGTTAGTGGAGCTCCTACACCGATATATAAATCAGTTGATAAGTAGGTATAGTCAGCATATCCATCGCAGAGACTGGTATTGTCAATTGTTCCAATTTGAATTCTTTCAATGTATTCATCACAGCCACCCGAGGCAGGACAATAAGTGGGACCGCCGCCTACTCCAGTAATTGTTAAGATATAATTACCACCAGCACCACCATAGCCATAGAAGTTGGCATACCAGGTTTCACCTTCAGCCATATATCCAGTTGTAATCTCTGATTGAAGACCACAATAGTCATCATTGTAATATGTATAAGATGGGCCAGCACAATCTAACCAAACTTCTAATATGGTATCAAAATCTGAACCACAAAGAGAAACAGTAACGCTCTCAAACTCTTCACCTGCTGTAAAGCTATACCAGATTGCTTGATATGAGGCTAATGGACCACTTACTGGCGGGTCATTTACATTAGGATATGGAATTGCAGTATCACATGTTTCGCCTGGTCCAGGTCCCCAGGGTCCACAGGTCAAGGTGGCTACATAATCATTATTACCTTCATCACAGGGAAAACCAGTAAAGACCGAGGTGCCGACCCATAGCCAGTATGTTCCTGCTCCAACATTAAAGCTCAAGCTCACCTCCTCGCAAGGATTTCCTGAGGCAGAGCCGAGAATTGTATAGTCCACACAGTTTCCGGAACCAGCATCTATTAGGAATATTAACAATGGAAATTCAGCTATTGCTGTCCAAGTGAGGTCCCAAGTACCCTCTTCAAGTATAAGTTCATACCAGTCTGTATCGCGGTAGTTAGAACCGTCAAATAAGTATGTGCTTGCTGTTCCACAAATAGTTTGACTACATTCAATAGGACTAAATACAGGTGGTTCTGAGTTACAACCGCCATTGAAATCATCTACATACCCATCTTCAGGGCATACTTCACCTTCAGTGATACCCCATTCTGGGCATTCAACAACACAAGGTGTAACTTCAGTGACATTGAGAGTGTAATCAAAGTCCATGCCTACATCACCAGAAGCTACGGCATAGGCAGGCCAGTACATTTGTCCTGGTCCAGGTATGTTCCACCACTCCATATGGTATCCGTCGAAACCGCTGGGGCATTCATAGTAATAACCTTCATCGCGAATGATATAATCATCACATAAACAGTCATCCATAAGCACAATACCGACAGTCCAAATATCTTCATTGAAACCACAAATATCAATGGTTACTGCATTCTCAGCATAAGGCAGGTCAAATAGATACCAAACACCGTTCCAGTCCAGAACACCGGAACAGTCAAGAGTAGCAGCAATCGTTGTTCCTGAGCCACTTGCAGGATATGGTTGAGGTATATATTCAGCATTTTCACAATCATCATTTGGTGGAGGTTCTGGAGGTACTCCTGGTAGTCCTGTGATTAATAATACATAATTACCAAAGGCAGAACCATAGCCATAAACCTTGGCATACCAGACATCACCTTCAAACATACATCCAGTTTGGATATAGGATTGCACACCACAATAGTCATCATTATAATATGTATATGTAGGATCATCGCAGTTATACCAAACCTCTAATTTGGTATCAAAATCTGAATCACAGAGATCAACATATACTTCTTGGAAGTCTTCAAGTGCTTCAAAGCTATACCAGACTTCTTGATATGATACTATTGAACCAGTTTGAGCTGGGTCACCTACATAAGTATAAGGAATAGCAGTTTCACATGTTTCGCCTTGTCCAGGAACATAAGGTTCACAGGTCAAGGTGGCTACATAATCATTATCGTCGTTGCATGGCCATCCAGAAAACACAGAAGGACCAACCCATAACCAGTATGTTCCACCTGTAACAATAGCGCTCAAGCTCACCTCCTCGCAAGGATTTCCTGAGGCAGAGCCGAGAATTGTATAGTCCACACAGTTTCCGGAACCAGCATCTATTAGGAATATTAACAATGGAAATTCAGCTATTGCTGTCCAAGTGAGGTCCCAAGTACCCTCTTCAAGTATAAGTTCATACCAGTCTGTATCGCGGTAGTTAGAACCGTCAAATAAGTATGTGCTTGCTGTTCCACAAATAGTTTGACTACATTCAATAGGACTAAATACAGGTGGTTCTGAGTTACAACCGCCATTGAAATCATCTACATACCCATCTTCAGGGCATACTTCACCTTCAGGGATACCCCATTCTGGACATTCAACAATACAAGGCACACATTCAGTAATGATAAGCTCATAATCTCCACATTCTCCGCCATAACCATCAACAATAATATAATATGTGTTTCCAGCATACATATCTATACCGCCAAGAAAACTTAGAAAGCTTTGATGGGAGTTTGAACAATAATCATCATTACATGCATAAGGAGCACCTGGAGTTTCTTCGTTCTCGTAAACATACAGTTTGGTATCATACCAGTTACCTTCGCTACACATAGAAAGGTCAAGGGTCATGTCAACTTCAGGTGTATAAGCATAAACTACATCATGTGCAGTAGAGCCAGAGTAAGGACATACCTCATCATAATCATTATTATATTCACAGGAGTTTCCAGTAAGAGTAGCTGGTATAGAATTAATCCAACATGGGTCTTCAATGACATCGCATGGTGGAGGTGCATAAGGTTCACAGGTCAATGTGGCAACATAGTCATTATTACCCACGGTACATGGATATCCAGTAAAGACAGAAGGACCAATCCATAGCCAATATGCTCC
>JACNFI010000405.1 GCA_014384665.1 Candidatus Cloacimonadota bacterium | reverse complement strand
AGATTCTTCACTTCGTTCAGAATGACATCTGTAGATAAAGTTTGCATACTTAATTTAAGAATGCAACACTAGTGGATTAGGTAGTCCACAATTTTTGTAATATCACATTTCATGCCAAAGGCATCATGCCTGAGGCAGATCCGCCTCTGACGGAAATCCTTCGGACAAAATTTGCGTTTATTCGCGTTCATTCGCGGTTAAGGAATTATTATAGTAGACTTATAAAATTTTAAATTCTTTACAGACTCCATAAGTAGTTTATCTTGAAAAATATCTGAATATCACCAAAGATATTATTGTAATTACTAATGTTGTTTAGATTACATCCAAAGTAAATATTACTTAAGGGGCTATATTCATACGATAGAAGAAAACCAGTGGAGAAATTCTTATCAATGGTGCTTTCTATTCCATACTCCTTTAGAAAGTTAAGCCATACATATTTCCCTTGAGTGATATTACGCAAATGCAACTTTTTTGCAATCATCCAGGTGATTTTATTTCGGATGTTGTAAGAATAGTATTTGCGTTTGCCTTTATAAAAATAATAAAAGTCCTCTCTTTCAATGTTTGGGCTTATAGAGATTCGATTAAGAATTTTCGCATTAAATCCCACTGTTAAATAATAATGCCATCCTGTAAATGAATTTTTCCAATCAAGTTTTTTATCTCCAATGTATGGTTTAGAACCAACCGAAGAATCAATCCAAAAATCAAATTGCCCTGTAATTCTTTTCCATAAATTAAATTCCAATTGTGCAGTATGAAAATCTTTTTCCCTTATATGGTCATGGTTGAGATTCAAACCTATTTTATTCCATGCATTCTTTTTCCAATCAAATTCAAATCCTGTCCACGCATATTTTTCCACCAGTTTATTTTGCATATTAAATCTTGTATTTGCTCCGATATACCATTCAAGTTCATTCCAATAATTTGTAATATTTCTAAAGAAGAGCACATTATTTATTCCCAATTCTCTTCTTCCAATTTTATCATCATCCAGGAATCCAGAACCAAGTTTGAATTTTTCAGGGAAAGAATTTATCCATAGCTCATTATATGTAAACTCGCTACTTCGTGCAAAATTTAATTGAAGAGCAAAAGAACTTTCATCAATTTTATGATATGTTGAATCTTCTATTTCTTTCTCATATTTTGTTATACTATAAGCAGATAATAATTTTAATGTATTATTATTTGGAAAAGCTAATACAGCATCAAGTGCAAGGACTCGATTTGAATACTTTTTCTCTAATTCATCTTTAAAAGTGGAGATCAATCCAATGGATGATTCTTTAAGTATATTCTTTTTAATTCTGATAAAATTATACAAATCTTTTTTTTTATTATCAATTCCTCTATCAAGTGCAGATAGTATTCCTAAATTAAAATCTGGATACTTACCAATGGATTTAAACGCCGCAACTGGATTAACAATATTACGGGTGTAAACTATATTCATCATTCCAGTGTTAAAGATGTCCATTCCCTGCGAGAAGAATGGTCTTTTTTCTTCCAGCTCCTGGAGATTTCTCTGATTAATTTCAATATTTAGAGGGTCGGCTTCTATTTGAGAATAATCAGGATTCAATGTAGCAGATAATGTTAATTTTGAGGATAGACTGTAACTTACATTAAGACCTGTATCATAATTGTATTCTGTATTTTCTTGATTGAAATATGATGAGAAGAGATAGGGGAGGAGTTCAAGATTTTTTCCACTTTTAATCCCTCTCAATCCCTTTAATACTCCAGACTGCACAAAGATGTTGCTTATTTTCCTTGATCTTGGTGGATATATTGAAAATTGATTATTTTTCTTATCAATTCTGAAGTAATAGAATCCCCATTCCTGCTCATCTTTACTATCATCAAAATTTAAAGAATTAAATGGAACCGCCACCTCAACTGTCCAGCGGTCATCATAAATCTTTGTTCCTATATGAAGTATTATATTCCAGTTTTTATCCATATAGCCTGATGTTGAGGAAATCATATCTTTCGGGTTTCCATAAGGATTAATATTAAAAACATAGCCTCCACGATTGCTGTTAAATGTATCAAAGACAAAAGTTACTAAATCATCATATTCCCAGGCTTCTCTTGGAGCGATTGTTGCACGCAGTTGTGAAATGTCTGAATCATAGCAAACGAAAGCCAGATAAAAATAATTATCATCATAAGTGATATAAACATCAGTATTTTCTTCAGGTTTTTGACCCTCTACTGGATTATAGGTTACTAACTCAGGAAGTGGCTTCAGATTTTTCCAGGCATCATCATCAATTATTCCATCTATTTTAGGCGGGATGTTTGTCCTTGTTATTGGAATTTCTACCTTTGCAGTTAATATATTAAATATTAAAAGTAGAGCAATTACAATAGTTACTTTTTTCATTATTATAATTTTTTAAGATTTGAAGACATATAAAAAAGTCTATAATTATTTCTTTTCAAGCTGCTATTTTTTCTTTAAGAATTTTGATAGCAAAAAAATAAAAACCCATAAAATCTTGGCAAGAATTTAAAAATTTCTAATCTTCCCCTCTCTTCAATTTTTCAATCTTTCTTATTTTTAATAATACTATATTTATCAAAAGAATACTACCAATAAAAATTATATTCGTTCTTATGCTGAAAACTGGCAAAAAAATTACTCCAACCAGCAATCCACCAAAAGTCGCGCCCAGAGTATCCAGAAAATAAAATGATACACCTGAATCAATCTGTTCATATTTATATTTCTTTGTTAACACTTTGGCAAGAATTACCCCTTCAAAACTTGCTACTAAGATGTTAAATAAGAAATAAATGACTACAGGTAGGGACAATTCTGCAATAAAATAAATCATTAAAATGAGAATCAAGTTTAGAGCAAAAAGGATAAAAACAGATATATTTATTCTTTCAGCAAAAAGAAATCCAAGTGTAAGTCCCAGCATAAATGAAATTGTGAAGATAGCAATGACAAAATAAACATAACCAAACTGCATTTGAAAGATATACAATAGAATAAGTTGCATTACAAAGGCTGAAAAACTTACAGAGAAAATATTAAAGTCATGCACAAAATGGGTTTTTCTGTTCTGGATTTTGTTAGATACAGAAGAGATAAGAAGTATAGTAAGTATAGCAAAAATAAAAACTAAAATCTTGTAATCTTTTAAAATCTTTATAAATCTTTCAAGCTCTATGTCCAGATGCTTAGCCCAGAATTGGATGGTAAAAAGATATGCCGTTGGATTAAGATTCTTGTTTATTGTAACTTTTTCCCCTGATATTGCGTTTTGAAAATTGTCCAGACGAAATTGGTTACAGGTATCAAAAATAAGAGCTTGATTAAACCAAACCCCACTTTTATTTCTCTGGTTCATTCTTTCTGTAAGTTTATCCACATTATTGGACATGTATGTTCCCATACTTCCGATAAAAATATTCTGCTCAGCCGGGATAATAGTAATCCCACCTTGCGGGGCAAAAACTTCAGAGAATGTCTGAAAAATGGCAGCATTTAGTTTGGCAAGTTCAGGTAGAAGAAAATTCTCTGCATTGCTGACTGTTATTGCCACCACAGCATTACCGGAAATCAGATGAGATTTTAATAGCTGAAAAAATTCAATTGTATAAAATCTATTTAGAAAAATTGAGGATGGGTCTGGAATATCAATGTAAATTATGTCATATTTTCTCTGAGAATTTTTTAAGAATCGGACAGCATCCATTAGAATGAAATTTACTCTTTCTTCTTTCTTTTTATAGAATGTGCTCTGGTTGATGATATTTTTTTCTAATTCAAGATAATCCACCTCCTCAACATATTTATCCTTCAAAATTTCATCTAAGTAGCCATTGAGAAGTCCCCCAACAAGCAATATTTTATGTGGTGCTTGATGTTGAAGCAGAACGAAATTGACCATTTCATTAGCATAGTTTTTATTTTCTGAATTGGCAAACAGAACCCCATTCCAATAAAAATTTCTTTGGTTAGCATATTCACTCACATCAAACCTGCCATATTTGGAATCTTGGGAAGAAACCAATTTATTAGGCAAATAGCGAGATGCATAATTATGGAAGAAGATTACTTTAGAAAAAACAGTAATAATCAAAAAGAAAATTGCACAAAAAAGAAATACTCGCTTTCTAAAAGAGACATACAAAACCGTAAAACTGAACACATTTCCTAATAGCAGTAGTGAAAAATTATTAAGTTGGGAAATCAGAATAAAAAACAGAATTCCGCCAATAATCATACCTATACATTCTAAAATATAAACTGTATGCACAGGTTTTTTCATTTCAGCAATCAGTTTGCAGTTAAGTGGAAACAGAAAGCCAATTAGCAGACAGCCGGGTGTCAGAATTATCAAAGCCAGAATTATCAGGGATGGAATATCTAAGAGCAGTCCAGAAATAACAGCGAATTTATTTGCCAAAATCCTGATAAAAAGGAACTGAATGGGGGCGATGAATATAAGTATGGAAAGCAAAAAATAGATATGGTTTTCAAGATTCCTTTTGATTCGTATAAATTTATTTAGTAGAGTTCCTAACGCAACCAAAAAGAGCCAGAGAGATAAAAAAATTGCAAAAATGATTTCATTACCATTCACTTCTACCATAAGTTCGCGAAGCAGGATTGTCTGGCTAAACGCTGAAATTATGCCGACTATAATGAAGATTGGGTAAAAATGAGTTTTTCCTTTTTTATGTTGCTCTAATATAGGGTTAATCATTAATATTGTATGTTTGTAGGATAGAATGATTACATGATTACTTCATTATTCTTGAATTCATGTAACAAATCTGATGCTTTTCTTTTTCTCTATTCATCATTCAACATTCATTATTCGATATTCATCATTCATTTACTTTCTTTTCCCAAACTCCATATATTTTCTTTCCACAGAACTTGCATTTTCCATCTTCTATATTAATTGATTCAATGAAATACCCAGAGCGGTCTATTATTTTCTTACCACAATTTGGACAGTATGTATCTTCAGATTCTGTTGCAATATTCCCAATATAGACATACTTGATACCCACATCAAGAGCGATATCTCTTGCCATCTCAAGTGTTTTTAAGGGTGTTGGTGGACGGTTAAGGAGTTTATATTTAGGGAAAAATCTGGAAAAATGAAGCGGATAATTGACTCCAAGAGAATCTCTAATCCACTCACACATCTTGCGTATGACTTTTGGGTCATCATTTGCTTCAGGTATAACAAGATTTGTTATCTCAAAATATAACCCTTCCTCTTTGGCTATTTTTAATGTGTTTAGCACAGGCTGTAATGTGGCTGTTGTATAAGTAGAATAAAATTCATCTGAAAAACCTTTTAAATCTATGTTTGCTCCATCTAAATATTTACAAAGTTCGCGAAATGGTTTTTCATTAATATATCCACAGGTAATAAAAACTGTTTTAATTTCTTCCTTGTGAGCAAGCTTGGCAATATCAAGCATATATTCGTAAAATACTGTGGGTTCTGTATAAGTAAAGGCTATGCTTTCACAACCATATTTTTTAGCAGATTCTACAACATCTTGTGGAGTCATTGTTAATGCTTTTACCTCATTTGGTCTGGACTGCGAAATTTCCCAGTTCTGGCAGAAATTACAGCGCATATTGCAGCCAACCGTGGCTATGGATAAAGCAGTTGTGGCCGGATAAAAATGATATAACGGTTTTTTCTCAATTGGGTCAATATGAACTGCGACCGGCTTATTATAGACCAATGAGTAGAGTGTTCCTTTTATGTTCTTTCTTACACCGCAGTCACCTATCTGACCATCTCCTAAAAAACATTTGTTTGGACAGAGATTACATTTTACTAAGTTGTCCTGTAACTTTTCATAATACTTTGCTTCTTTTAGAGATTCGTTTTTATTTCCTGATAAACATAGTAAGGCTGATAAAATCACTAATACTAAAATAAAATATTTTTTTTTCATTTCTTAAATCCTCAAAATTTTTTTAAATCATTCTGAAAATTCTGTCAAGTAATCTGATTCTCAAACATACATACTCCCAAAATTATAAAAAATTTGATTAGAATTAAGAATATAATTGACAGTATTAATAAGGGTTTATTAATTTTTTATTTATAGTAGAAAAAATAAAGTTCCCTATTCATAATAAGATGGGAGATTCTAATGTATTACAGAAAAGGTCATACAAAAGTACTGTTTCTTATTTTCGTAATATTATTATTAACGAACTGTGCTACAAAATACTATGTCGCACCTGAACTTCCTGAAGAAATTCAGGTTGAGAGAATTCCATTAACAGGTCCAGTCTCAAGCTGCGATTCAGAGATTTCAGGATTAGCCTGGTATAACGATTATTTAATTCTTCTTCCGCAGTATCCTTCTCGTTTTGAATCTGATTATGATGGGAAACTTTTTGCTATATCAAAAGAGACAATTCTTTCCTTTTTAAATGGGAAAACAGATTTGACTATAACACCTATAGAAGTGGATTTTGTTGCTCCAGGAATTTCTTATAGGATTAATGGATATGAAGGTTTTGAAGCAATTGCTTTTTCTGGTAACAAGGTATTTATGACAATTGAATCTTCTCCGAATAATATGCTGGGTTATTTAATAAATGGTGAAATCCAAAGCGATTTGAGCACAATTATTTTAGATACTGATAAAATAACAGAAATTCAAGCACAAACTTCAATTAATAATGCTGCTGATGAAACCATCTTTTCAACATTTGATAAAGTAATTACCATTTATGAAGGGAATGGAAAAAATGCAAATCCTTTTCCAATTGCACATGTGTTTGACCATAATTTGAATTTATTAGAAACAATTTCATTCCCAAATATTGAATATCGCATTACTGATGCAACAAGTCTTGATGCTGATAATTGTTTCTGGGTTATAAATTATTTCTATCCTGGAGACGAAAATGCATATAATCCATCCGTGGATTCAATTTCAATAGTTTATGGAGAAGAGGCAACTCATTCTAAATATACAACAATGGAAAGATTATTACGATTAAAATATTCTGAATCTGAAATTACTTTGGTTCAAGAAGCACCAATACAACTTGAACTTATTAATGATAACAATGCTCGAAATTGGGAAGGAATTGTCAGATTAGATAATATAGGATTTTTGCTTGTAACAGATAAATATCCTGAAACTATTTTGGGATTTGTAAGGAAATAAAACAAATAAAATCATAAATTTAAAAAAAAATTGACAAGTTGTTATAAAAATTAAATTTTTGGTTACCGAACGGTAAGTAAGCAAAAAGGAGATAATTTGGATAGAAAAGAAGAGATTATTAAAAAGGCTTTAAAACTTTTTCTACAAAAAGGTTATGAAAAGGCTTCCCTGAATGATATTGCCAGTGAAGTTGGTATTAGCAAACCTGGTGTATATCATTATTTTGCAAGCAAAGATAAACTCTTTCATGAAGTTTTATCATATTTTAATATAGAAATGAAAAAATGGAGTTTAACCCGTTTCCAATCATGTAACACTATACAAGATTTTCTTCGAGCTTTTTTCAGTTCGTTATCGTCCTTAAAAGAGATTGCCAAAAAAATCTTGGGAATTTCCGACGAACAAACTTCATATAGTTTTTTAGAACTGCTCTTAAGTGCAAGCAAAAAAGATAATAATATTAAAGATCAAATTGGTAATAGCTATGTTGTAACTCGCGAAAATATTAAAGCTTTACTTGAAAATGCACAAAATAATGGAGAAATTCGTAATGATATTGATTGTGAAGTTTTTGCATTCCAGATAGTTGCCCTTATTGAAGGTATATTACTCATAAGTTCCTTTGATGATTCAATAGATGTAGATATAATCGGAGAAAAAATATTCAATAACATCTGGAAAATGCTTTCAGTGTAAATTTTTTTTATTAAAAAAACTTACCGACTGGTAGGTAAAATAACTAAAATAAAATTGGAGGAAACTATGTTTAAGTGGTTAATTTTATTGTTACTTGTAATAACAACTCCTTTAGGTGCAAATAATAATTTCAATGAAGCAATTAATTTATTTAAGCAAAGAAATTATGATGAATCACGCATTATTTTTGAAATACTCTCCAGGCAGGATAAAGAAAATGACAGAATATATTATTACTTAGGAAGATTAGAATTAATTGAAAATGATTACAAAGAAGCGATTAAATACTTCCAAAAAGCGATAGATAGAAATGAAAATGAATCCAACTATCATTATTGGCTGGTAGTGGCAATAATGAGAAAAATTCCTTATAGTAATTTCTTTGGCAAAATGACAAACAGTATGAAGATGATGAAAGAATTGAAAAAAGCAATTGAATTGGATTCAACTGATGTAAAACCAAGAATGATGGGGTTTAATATGTTCGTGCATTCCTATGGGAAAGGGCCTTTTAAAAAGGAAGATATAATTAAAATGGCAAATGATATCCAAAAAATTGATTCAATAAGAAGTTATATTGCATTTGCAAACATCTATTATTATGTTACGGATGAACAAGAAAAGGTAGAAGAAGAATATATAAAGGCAATGAGCCTTGCTTCTGATAGTTCTTTCGTGATTTCTAATTATGCAGATTATTTATTTAAAGTGAGAAGATATGATGAAGCGATTCTTCTTTATGAGAACTATTTACAAAAGAATCCCGCTGACATAAATGTTAAATTTGATTTAGGAGTGACCTATATTATTTCTGGAAAAAATTACAAAAGAGCCCAAGAATGTTTTGAAAATTGTCTCAATTTAAAATCGGACTATGGGATGCCATCAAAAGCTATGATACACTGGAGCCTGGGTTTGGCATATTATCTTTTAGGACAAAATGATAAAGCAGAAAAAGAGTGGGAAACAGTAAAGACACTTGATAAAGATTTTAAAAAGGTATTGGAAGCATTTCCACAAATAAAAAAAATGAGTAAAATATTAAAGGAGAAAAAACAAAATGAAAAATAGTTTAAGATTGATTCTAACAATTATTTTATGGGTATGTATTTATTTTCTTGCAGTATTTGTAATCCCACCTGTCAGCTTTATTGCAGGATTTATAAAATCACATGCATGGATTTCTAATGGAGATGTTTCTCAGATTACATTCTTAATCACTTCTCTTATTTTAATGTATCTCTTAAGCAAAGGAAAGTTATCAACATTTGGTTTCCAATCCGTGAAGATTAGTAAATTAGCAAAATCTGTACTTATAGCATTTATCTTCTCGTTTGTATTGATTGTATTAAATATAATTATGATGGCAATAGCTGGACCTGCAACTGAAGGTGGAGAACATCCGGGAATAAATGGAGGAATGCTCAAGACAATCATTTCTGTGTGGATACTTGCCAGTATTTGTGAGGAAATATTTTGTAGAGGTTTAATACAAGGATTTCTTGCTCCTCTAAAGAAGTATGGATTCAAACTATTCAAATCGTATATCAGTGTTCCTGTTGCGGTGAGTGCAATTCTGTTTGGGCTTGGTCACTTTTGTCTATGGGGAAGGATGCCAAATGCAATGGTTATATTTATTATAATTAATGCGACAATACTTGGCATCATTGCAGGATACCACAGAGAGAAAACTGGCAGCATTATACCTGCAATTGCAGTTCATATGACATTTAATATTGTGGGATTTATGATACCTATGCTTTTGATGAAAGTGATGATGGGGTAAAATTATTGTATCCATTTTTATCTTTTAAAGATTAAAGTGAATATTACACGATTCATAAGGTTAGATAAACTCACAGGATTTAATAGATATTATTATCTTATTTTTAAGAAGTAAAAGAAAACTTGACTTTTTACTGAATGGTTTAGTATTTGTGTTTAATAAATTATTTTGTGATATATTGTTTTGATAGTTAAAATCAGAAAGAATTAATTAGGCACTTGATTTTAATATCCTTACATCTTTTGGCAAAATATTTTCATCTATAGCTATAAAGCCTTTATTAATAAATGTTCACACCATTTAAATTTTGGCCCAACTTTTTTGATATCTTATTTTTCGATCTTTCTCAGTGCTCTCAGTGTTCTCAGTGGTGAATTCTTTTTGGTTTCGGTTTAGCCGAGTTAGGTATAATGAAAAAACAACATTTAAGAATTAAAGATCTTCCTGAATTCAAGCGTCCAAGAGAAAAGCTTGAGAAGACAAATATTAATTTTTTAACAAATTCTGAATTATTATCCATTTTATTGGGAAGTGGTGTTAAAGGAATAAATGTAAAAAAGGTTGCAGAGAATTTATTAAACAAATTTGGTTATAATTTATTTAATGCCAATATTAAAGATTTAACTGAAATAAAGGGTATTGGAAAGGTTAAAGCAGAACAGATTGTATCCGCTTTTGAGTTGGCTAAAAGATTTATTATAAAAGACCAAAGCAAAATAACAATACACAATTCTAATGATGCTTTTAGTTTATGTAAAGAACTCACTAACAAAAGACAAGAACATTTAGTGGTTTTATATTTAGATCCATTAAATCAATTAATAAAAAAGGAAATTATTTCTATTGGAACCGTTAATTCAAGTTTAGTCCATCCAAGGGAGATATTTGCACCTGCATATATAAATAATGCTACAGCAGTTATTATAGTTCATAATCATCCTTCGGCTGGTGGAGATTGTAATCCAACTATAGAAGATAGAAAGGTTACAGAGAAATTATTAAGGGCGGAAGAAATATCTGGAATAAAAGTAATAGACCACATAATAATTTCTAAAAAAGGTTATTTTAGTTTAGTAGACAGTTATAATCAAGATAATAAAGTCAATTATTTTAAGAGTGGTTATGAACAAATTAGTTTGTCTGAGTATTACCCATTTTTTCAAAATAAAAAATATTTAGAAACAAGTCAAAAAAAATATAAAGATTCTTCTTTTAATTTTAAAAATATAAGACAAACGGATGGTATTCATGGTTTACATGTTTATCCAGCAGTTATGGCATATCCAATTGCTGATTATCTCATAGATACTTATAGCAAAGAGGATGACATTGTTTTAGACCCTTTTATGGGAGCAGGCACAACACTTGTAGAAGCAAATCTAAAAAAGAGATATTCTTATGGAATAGATATTAATCCATTAGCAGAGTTTATAACAAAAGTAAAATTAACACCTTTAGAACCTTCAATATTAAAAAATGAACTTGAAAATATATTAAAAAATGTAAATATATTAGAATCTTATATACCAAAAGTTAAAAACATAAATCTATGGTTTAAGGGTTATGTAATTGACGAACTTGGAAAACTAAGACATGCAATATCGCAAATTGAGAATAATGACATAAAAGATTTCTTTAAGATTTCTTTTAGTGAAACTATTCGTGCGGTATCCAATTGTAGAAACGGTTTTAAACTTCACAGATATTCAGAAAAAGATTTAGAAAAACATAACCCCAAAGTAAAAGAATCTTTTTTTAAAAAATCGATTGATAATATTTATAGATTAAATTCTATCAAAGATAAGTTATCAGAAAAACATTGGTTTAAAATTATAAAACATATCTCTGAAATTAAAGATAAAGAGATAGATTTGATAGTTACATCACCACCTTATGGAGACAGCAAGACTACAGTAGCTTATGGACAATTTTCCCGATTTTCATTGGAATGGTTGGGATTAGAAAATATAAATGTTGATAGAGAAAGTTTGGGTGGTCGGATAATAAAAGACCCTGTTTATGATGTATATTCTGAATCATTGTTTAATACATTAGACAAAATATCAATACAAAGTAAAAAGAGAGCTAAAGAGGTCTTTGCTTTTTTTTATGATTTAAATAAATATTTGAAGGAATTTGCTAGAGTTGTAAAACCTAATGGATTTATGTGTGTTGTAATCGGAAATAGAACTGTCAAAGGATTTCAAATACCAACAGATGAAATTATTGTTGAATTGTGCAGAAATATTTTTTTGCATCACAAAACCATTATAAGAGAAATTCCAAATAAGAGAATGCCAGC
>JACNFI010000404.1:1309-12058 GCA_014384665.1 Candidatus Cloacimonadota bacterium | reverse complement strand
TGTTGAATTCCTATCGGATTTTGTGCATTCAAACAATCGCTTACCTGAATTGCCTGTTATTTCTACCAATTTTCCAAATAACATATTTGTAATAAATAATATAAATACTGCTACTATAAATAATTTTTTCATGATACAATTCCTTTTTTAATATAATTTAATTTACTTTACAACAAATTCTGGATCTCTGCACACAATTTGTTTGATTTTTCTTTACTTTTACTTTCTGCAATGATACGAATAACAGGTTCAGTTCCAGATTTTCTGATATGAATCCAGTATTTATTATCAATTATTTTTATTCCATCAGTTAAGTCAAACTTTTTATTACAATATTGCTTTTTTATTTGTGATATTTTTGTTTCAAAATCTATGTTTTCAGGAACTTGAACCTTCTTCTTACACATATAATAACCTGGAATATTATTTTTCAATTCGGAAATCTTTTTCCCTGTTATTGCAATGTATGATAAAATTAGAGCCATTCCAAGTGGAGCATCTCGGGTGAAATGTAAATCTGGAAGAATAATACCGCCATTTCCTTCGCCACCAATTACACAATTATGTTTTTTCATCATTTCAGCAACATTTATTTCACCTACTTTAGAGCGGAAAACCTGCACATTATACTTTTTAGCAATGTCATCAGAAGCCATTGATGATGATAAATTTGTTGCAATATTTCCTCTGTTTTGCGAAAGAATAAAATCCTCAATTAAAAGTAAAGAAAATTCAGTGCCAGGAGCCTGACTTTTTTCTGTTACAATTGATAATCTATCAACATCGGGGTCTGTGGCAAAACCAATATCCGCTTTTTTTGAAACTACCAATTTTTCCAGTTCTTTGAGATTATCAGCAGACGGTTCTGGAATTCGTGAGAAAATCCCTGTTGGCTCAGAAAAAAGTTCAATAACTTCACATCCCAGTGTTTTCAATAAACTAGGAGAAATTAGACCTCCAGCTCCATTGGTGGAATCAATAACAACTTTGAAGTGCCTTCTCTTAATTGCTGGCACATCAACATATTTTACACCAAGAATTGCAGTTATATGATTTTCTATTGCAGAATTATCAGTGCTTAATTTGCCAATTTGATTCCATTTTTGTTGTTTTATATCTTCTTCGTTTATTACCCAGAAATTTTTTGTTTGTTCAGAGGTTAAAAATGTTCCATCTTTTCCAATTAATTTTAAAGCATTCCATTCTTTAGGATTATGGCTGGCAGTAATTGCAATTCCTCCGCTTGCTTTTGAATTTTCAACAGCAAGTAAGATTGTCGGTGTTGGACAGATTCCAAGATTAACAACATCAGCTCCAACTGACATCAATCCTGAGGACACCGCATTAAACAACATTTCCCCTGTTGTGCGTGAATCTCTGCCAACTAAAATTTTACCTTTTTCACAGAAAATTCCAAATCTTTGTGCGAAATTCATCACCAAATCTGCGGTTAATGCTTCGCCGACAATTCCCCTGATTCCTGAAACGCTTATCATTAATTTTGACATTTTTCCCTTTTTTAAGCACTAATACAAATAGTGCTTAATCATTTTGTGTATTTTGCTAATAATAATCTTGCGAGAATTTTTATCTAATATTTCAAAGACAATTCTGTAATATTCTTCTGGCAACATTTGTTCTGCTTTTTCAGGCCATTCTATAAAGAAAATTCCTTTTTGATTCAGAAAATCAGTGAATCCAATATTAGCAATCTCCTCTTCATTTTTTAATCTATAAAAATCAAAATGATAGATTGGAAGATTTGTTTTATATTCATTCAAAATCACGAAAGAAGGGCTTGTGATAAGGTCTCCAGCTCCAAGGCATTTTGCAGTTTCACGAACGAAAAAGGTCTTTCCACTTCCCAATGGACCATATAAAGCCACGACATCACCTTGACTTAATTTATTAGAAAATTCTTTTGCTATTTCCCCAGTTTCTTTCAAAGAATGGCTTATTTTTGTTATCTCGTCCTTCTCGTCCCCTATATCCATCATATCCCTTATTTCCTCTTTGGTGTTAAAATAGATATTGGCAAAATCATCTCTTCCATAGAAACTCCACCATGTTGATAAGTTCCAGCAAATTTCTTTTTATATTCGTGATAATCGGTTGGATATACAAAATAATAATCACCTTTTGCAAAGATGAAATTATCAACCATAGTTTCAGCTGGAAGTCCAAAATCTGATGGATTGGTTACTTTTATTATTTGTCGTTCATTGCAAGAGATATTTTTTCCATGTTTAGCTCGTAAACCTGAAGAAACATCTCTGTCACTTATTACTTTGGTTGCATGTTCTACCTTAATAGAGCCATGGTCTGTAGTTAGAACAATTACAGCATCTTGTTTAGATATTAATTGTAACGCCCTGTAGAATTGTGAGTTAATAAACCAGATTTTTGACAAAGACCTTAATGCTCTATTATTTTGAATGATCTCCTGCAAAATCTCATCCTTAAAACGATGATGAAGTAGTAAATCCAAAAAATTATATACTAAAATCACTAACCGTTCTTTCTTATAACCTGGAATTTTTTTTACAACATATTCGCCTTCATCTATGTTGAGAATTTTTGTGTATTTACTCCCATTTGGAAGTAAGATTCCTAATCTTTTAATTTGCTCATCAATAAAGAAATGCTCATCACGATTGAAACTGCTTTCAATGTCCTTGGAGCTTTTCCAACATTGTGGATAGATTTTTGCAATTTTATCTGGCATCAATCCACTAAAAATAGCATTTCTTGAGTAAGGCGTTGATGTTGGAAGAATTGATAAATAGTAATCAGTTTTTATATTAAAAAGTTTCTCTAAAAATGGTTTGAATATATTAAATTGATCCAAACGCAGACAATCTAAAACAATAAAGTAGACCAGTTTTTTCGTAGAAAGTTTTTGTGCAATATACTTTTTTACTAATTGGTATGATAAAATTGGATAATCTTTGTTGTTTAAGAATTTAGTATAATTTTTACTAATGAAGTTTGAAAATTCAACATTGCAATTTTTCTTCTCATAATTATGCATTTGTGTAACATCTTCATAATAAATAGAGTCAAATTTTATATCCCAATCAACGATTTTTCTATAAATTTCTACCCAATCTTGCCAATCTGGCTCAGAAAACAACTTTTGATTCAGCCAAGCAGAAAACTGTGTATATTCCTCCCCTATCCGATTCCTTCTTATTTCCTCACTCATAAGGATTTTTTTGATAGACATCAAAACCTGATTGGGATTTATCGGTTTGATGATATAATCTGTAATTTGCTGTGAAATTGCCTTATTCATCAAACCCTCTTCCTCGTTTTTTGTAACCATCACAACAGGAAGAGAAGCATTTCTTTTTTTGATTTCTGATAGAGTTTCAAGTCCATCCAGACCTGGCATCATTTCATCAAGAAGCACTAAATCAAAGTTATTTTCCTCAACTAATTTGATACCATCATTACCATTAGAGGCTGGAACAACTTCATAATTTCTCTCTTCAAGAAATAGTATGTGAGGTTTAAGCATCTCTATTTCGTCATCTATCCATAGTATTTTTACTTTTTTCATTGTTGTACTAACTCCTAATTTGATTTAGTTCCATTATATTTCTCAGTTTTTCACTTATTTTTTCTTGTAAACTTGTCCCCGTGAGTCAGCCTTCAGAATTAGAATAACTGACTGTTTCTTTTTAATACTATAAATAAAGCGAATCGTCCCTATCCGCAAGCGCCAAAGACCCCTTTGTCCTTTTATCGGTTTAATGTCAAGATTATTTCTGTATGGTGATTCAGAAAGTAACTTAAAATTTTGAAAGACTTTCTTTACAAACTTATTAGTTTTTTTATCAAGGAATCTGCGAACCTGTTTCGTGAGTTCAACTCTATACACTTATACCTCGTGATTTTATATAATCTTCAAGACCTATTGTTTCCCCTTTTTCAAATTCTAATTCACCTTCAATAATAATATTCAAATCATCCATTGAAAGAACCTCATTTTCATCTTCCTCTTTCAACAGATTCCATTTAATTAATAAGAATTGAAGAAAGTCATACAACTCTTTTTTTGCAGAAATGGGTAGTTTATTAAACCCTTTAATAATTTTAGTTTGTGTTATAGTAGCCATTTTGCCTCCAATACACGCCAACTGGCGGTCTTTCTTTATCTCACAAATGAGTCTGTTGATTAATTCGGATTTTTCAAAAATTTGTAAAAATTTCATGGCTTTTTATGTATCCTCAAGTGGAGCTCGTGCTTGTCCGAAGGATCTGCCTTTGGCATGATATGATGATTTATGGGGTTCAAAATTAAATCACCAAATCTCCCCCGATACACTCATACTTCGCTATGGGGCAGGCAAATGAATAAATCAACAAATTTATAAATAATCATTGATTATATTAGAATTTTAAATATTTCTCTATCAAGATTCTGAATCATTTCCACCATTATATCGCTCAATAAACTCTCTTTTAAGCTCCATAAAATTATCATTCATAATTGCTTTTCTAATATCTTTCATCAAATTGAAATAAAATGTCAAGTTATGAATCGTGGTTAATCTAACTCCTAAAATTTCATTGATATTAATCAAATGTCTGATATAAGCACGAGAAAAGTTCCTGCATGTATAACAATTGCATTCATTTTCAAGTGGTCTGAAATCCTCTTTGTATTCACCATTACGGACAGTTAATCTGCCATTTTTAGTAAATGCTGAGCCATTCCTTGCGTGACGGGTTGGCATAACACAATCAAACATATCAATGCCTCTTTCAACATTCTCAAGCAAATCAATCGGAGTGCCAACTCCCATCAGGTAACGGGGTTTCTCTTCAGGAAGCATTCCATCAAGCAATTTTACTATTCTGAGCATATCTTCTTTTTCTTCACCAACTGCTAATCCACCAATTGCAAAGCCATCAAAACCAATCTTTATAAGTTCCCTTGCATTTTCTTCTCTAAGTTCATCAAAAATACTTCCCTGAACAATTCCAAAAAGAATTTGATTCCCATTCATTTTTTGATATGCATCTTTGCATCGTTGTGCCCATCGTAAAGATAATTCTGCAGAGTTTTTTGCATATTCATAACTACAAGGATACGGTGCGCATTCATCAAGAACCATAATAATGTCAGCACCTAAACTGTGTTCGATTTCCATCACTTTTTCCGGTGAAAAAAAGTGATAACTTCCATCAATATGTGACTGAAATTTTATTCCTTCTTCTGAAATTTTACGAAATTTTTGCAAACTCATCACCTGAAAGCCACCGCTGTCTGTTAAGATTGGTTTATTCCAGTTTATGAATTTATGTAGTCCACCACATTTTTCTATGAGTTTATCGCCAGGTCTGAGATAAAGATGGTATGTATTTGCCAGAATGATTTCATACCCAATTTTTTCCAACTCCTCGGGAGACATTGCCTTGACAGCACCCAAAGTTCCTACTGGCATAAAAACTGGAGTGGCAACTTTCCCACGAGAAGTTCTTATCTCTCCGATTCTTGCAGAAGAATTTTTATCCCTTTTTATTATTTTAAACTGGTATTTATTCATTGCGGTTTTAATTCTCCTGGTATAATATTTCTCTTTAGTGAAAATTGTCTGGAAACAAAACGGGATATATCGTTGTAAAATGCAAATATCATAAGTGTAAGAATAATAGCAAGACCTATTCTCTGTGATAATGCCTGGATAGATGGTTTTACTGGTTTACCAAAGATTCCTTCAAGAAGAGCAAAGATAATCAAGCCACCATCTAAAACTGGGATTGGGAGTAAATTCATAATCATTAAGATAATGCTTATCATTGCCATAAATGATAGAAACGAGGTTAATCCCTGTTCGGCTTGTTGCCCTGTAATTGCAGCAATCATAATAGGTCCACCAAAGCTTTTACTTATGTGCTGTGGATGTCTAAACAGCCTGAATAATCCATTATAATATCTATAAACTGTTGCAATACTACTCATAAAGCCATATTTGATAGATTTAAAAATACTAAATTTTTCAACAAAAAGCAAATTTAATTTTTGTGATATTCCAATAATTCCAACATTACTATCAGACTCTAAATTTAGTTGCGGAATAACTGTCATATTTATTATTTCATCATTCCTTTTTATTATAAAATTCAATGGAATTTCAGGACTTTCTTTTATAATCTTTTGCATATCATACCAATCATTGATTGGAGTATCATTTATTCCAATAATAATATCATTCTCTATGATTCCGGATTGATATGCAGGTAAACCATATAAGACCTCACCAACTTCAGCTGATACATAAGGTTTAATGTTTGTGAACCAATTTTGATAATCGAAATTCTGCACAATAAGATTTGTAGTTTCTCCATTTCTTATAATAACAACTTCATGATTCTGCTTGTCATTTTTTGTCCAGGCTGTTACTATAGACATCCAGCCAGTAATTTTATTCCCATCAATTTCTATAATCTTATCATCTTTTTTAAATTTTTGAAATTCCTGATTGTTTATTTTTGAGATTTGCCCAACAATTGGCTCTAAATCATAGGTCTTTATACCAATCATAAAAGTTAAAGATAAAATAATAATAGCAAAGATAAAGTTTGATAAAGGACCGCCAAGTGCTATAAGGGCTTTTTGCCACCACTTTTTGTATTTAAAACTTTCGTTTGAGAAAGTATCGGAATCATCTTCTTTATCAGGATTCTCCCCTAACATTTTTACATATCCACCTAAGGGAATGAGAGAGACTCTGTATTCTGTCTCTCCAATTTTAATACCAACAAGTTTAGGACCAAATCCAAACGAGAATTTTTCAACCTTTACTTTGCAAAGGCGTGCAATGATAAAGTGACCCAACTCATGCACAAATATAACCATACCCAAAAGTATGATAGTTGATATAATAGTAATCAAATCTACCTCTTATCTGTTATCATATTAATTTTTTTATAGAAGATAATTACCCCATCTTATAATTAGTGTCTGTCCGTAAACTCCCTTGCGAATGGTCGAAGACCTTCGCAATGGATGAAGAGATACAACCATTACGGAGGTTTCGCAAGCTTAACCATCCGTAAGGTTTTAAAAAACCGACTTTAGGGACGGACACTAATTAATTGTCATTCAACATAAAATATTGCTTTTACAGGATTTATTTTTGAGGCTTTATAAGCTGGATAGAAACCAGAAACAAAACCAACAAAAATTGCAAATATCAAACCAACAATTATTCCTAAAAGTGGAAAAGCAATTTCTATTCCGATTTTTGAAGTTACAAATTTAGTTAAAAGTAATGATAAACCTGCTCCGAGCATTCCACCAATCATTGCTAATATTACGGACTCAAAAAGAAAATGGGCGAATATATCCCTATTCTTTGCTCCGATGCTCTTTCGTACGCCAATCTCTTTCATCCTTTCTCTGATAGAAATAAGTAGAATACTGAACAATCCTATCCCGCCAGTAAACAGAGAAATTCCTGAAATGCATAATAAAATAATATTCCAGTTCTTCAATTGTGTATTGATTTGTTCTCTTATCTCCAGCATTCGCTCACTTATATTCATAATTTCTATATCATCTGCCATATTATGATGCGCCAGAATCAGTTGTCGGGCTTGATTATACACAGTCCCAACTTTATCAGCGTTTGTGACTTTAATCCAGATGTTATCTACTTGCATATTAGGTCTAAAGTATTTTGCAGCAAATTTAGATGTTATAAAGCAAGTTTCATGGTCACGCTTTCTTTCCCACGGATTAGCTTTTGCTATCCCTTTTTCAAAATCCTCCTCTTTAAGAACTCCAATAATCTTTAATCGGATGTTATCAAATGAAATATATTTTCCAATTGCATTACTTTTAGGAAAGTATTTCTTATCCAATGATGCTCCAATTATACAAACATTATCACCATTTTCTTCTTGAATAATACTAAATAATTTCCCTTTTCCAATAAGGTAATGTTTATTATTAAAAAAGAAATTTGAAATACCTTTCAATCTGATTTTACTTTTCTTCTTGTTAATAACGCAGTTTTTTTGTTCTTCTATTGAAGCATAAATAAACTCAACATTATTTAATTTTTTTTGTAATACTTCATAATCTTTATATATAAGATTCTTAAATCTAACTGATTGATAATATTTTTTTAATTTATTATTCTCATCTTTAGGAAATGAAGAATATAAGACGATCACATTATCATATCCCAGTGAAGTAATCACATCTTCAATAAGTTTCTTCATTGCAGATACGGAAGAGAACATAGTAGTCACAGCAGCAACACCAATTACGATTCCTGCAAGTGTGAGAAAGGAACGCAATTTATGTGCAAAAATGTTTTTCAATCCTGCAATGAAAGTTTCTGTAGTTTTCATTTTTTCCTATTTGCCACAGAGACACAGAGATTTAATGATGTTTTTTAACCATATATTATGCACTTATCTACCTACTGTAAACTGCTATTACTCACCGTCACTAGCAGTAACCAACTCCTTTTTACATTTCAAACAAACCATTTTTTTGACACCTTTCTTGGTTGGTACATCAAACATTGTTTCTGCTGCACAATCAGGACATTTCATTTTTACTGGTTGATAATTTGTGATAAATTCACATTTAGGATAATTTGTGCAACTAAAAAATATTCTACCTTTTTTATTTTTTCTTTCTAATAATTCTCCATCACAAAGTGGGCATTTCAAACTGGTTGAAAATGGCTTTGTGAACTTACATTTTGGATAATTGGTGCAAGCATAAAATTTACCAAACTTACCTACTTTTAGTATCAATTCTGCTCCACATTTGGGGCATTTTTCATCAGTTTTAGATTGAATGACTTTTCCGTTTTTATCCAGGGATTTGATATTTCTACATTTTGGAAAAGCAGAACAGGCAAGATATTTACCATATTTGCCAAATTTTATTATCATTGGAGCACCACATTTTTCACACTTAATATCACTAACTTTTTCTAAATTCTTTCTTTCCTTTTTAATGTCAATTTTTTCTACAAGAGAGATGAAAATGTGATAATAATCTCCCAATAACTTTTGCCAATTTTTGTCTCCATTCTCTATTTCATCAAGTTGATTTTCCATTTTTGCAGTAAATGAAACATTGAAAAAGTCAGCAAATTTATCAATGAGAAATTTCACTACCTCCATTCCTAATTCAGTTGGGTAAAATTTTCTCTTCACAAGATTTACATATTTTCTTATCAGCAATGTAGAAATAATTGGCACATAAGTACTGGGTCGTCCTATTCCTTCGGCTTCAAGTTTTTTTACAAGTGTTGCTTCTGTATATCTGGGTGGATGTTTTGTAAAATATTGATTTTTATGGAGATTTAATAATTCTAATTCATCCTTTGCATTAAGTAATGGAAGCTTATCACCACTATATTTGATAATTATAAAGGGATAAACCTTAATAAATCCATCAAATTCAATATTACTTCCATAAGCTTCAAAAAGACCTGAGCCTGCTTTAATAGAGACACGAGTCATAGATACTTTTGCAACTGCCATTTGAGTTGCGACAAATCTCTGCCAAATAAGTTTGTATAATTTATATTGTTCTTTAGATAAGAAATCCTTTACATATTCAGGAGTTCGGAACGATGAAGTTGGACGTATTGCCTCGTGTGCATCCTGTGCTTTATTTTTGTTTTTATAAGCTCTTATGAATGGATTAGAATATTTTTCCGGAAATCTTTCTTTTATGAGTTTTCTCAATTCAGCATTTGCCTTATCAGAAATTCGCACAGAATCAGTTCTCATATATGAAATTAATCCTATATTTTTTCCTTTAACTTCCACACCCTCATATAACTGCTGGGCAATTCTCATTGTTTTTTTGGTTGAAAATCCCAGGATTTTTGAAGATTCCTGCTGTAAAGTACTTGTGATAAAAGGTGGATAAGGAGAAAGGGTTTTATCCTCCTTTTTTACTTCTTTTACTACAAATTTTTCTTTTTCTAAAATCTGAAAAAGTTTATCGGTTTCAGATTCATTGTTTAATTTAATATCGTTAGCTTTATATTTTTTCAGGATTGCTGTAAATTCTGTATGCTTTTTCAGGTCTGCTGTGATTGTCCAATATTCTTTGGGAACAAAATTTTTTATCTCTTCTTCTCTTTCACAAAGCAGTCGTAATGCAACTGTTTGCACCCTGCCCGCGGAAAGATTTTTAGCTATAACTCTCCATAGAATTGGACTTACTTTATATCCAACGATACGGTCCAAAATTCTTCTCGCCTGCTGGGCATTAACCTTGTCTTCATCAACATGTCCAGGGGATTTGATTGACTCCTTTACTGCATCATTGGTTATTTCATTAAAAACTATTCTATAGATGGAATTTTCGGAAATTGATTTTCTCAAAATTTCTTTTAGATGCCAGGCAATTGCTTCCCCTTCTCTGTCATTATCAGATGCAAGAAAGACCTTTTCACTTTCTTTTGCTCTTTTTACAATTTGGGAGACAATCTTTTTTTTGTCAGGACTCAGTACATAAAATGGTTTGAAACCATCCTTAATATCAACGCCAAACTCCTTTTTAGGTAAGTCTCGTATATGTCCCATAGAAGCAAGTATTTCAAAATCTTTGCCCAAGTATTGCTTAATAGTTTTAGATTTGGTTGGTGATTCTACTATCATTAAATTTTTTGGCATTTATTTATTCCTTATACAAATTATTATTGTAGGGTTTACATAGGTATGAAATTTATCAACTTTTACGGATTATGAGATCAA
>JACNFI010000404.1:0-1133 GCA_014384665.1 Candidatus Cloacimonadota bacterium | reverse complement strand
ATCATCTTTTTAGTAAATATGTAATTACCAACTATAATTTTATAGAAATAAATTCCGCTGGAAACTGGATTATCCTTACTATCTCTACCATTCCAAAGAATATTATGAGAGCCAGCTTTCATATTATCATTCACAAGAGTTTTTACTTTTTGACCTTTAAGATTATAAATCTCAAGAGTAACTTTAAAATCTGAGTTGAGATAATATCTTATTGTTGTCCCGATTATATCGGGATTGAAGGGATTCGGATAATTTGATAAACTTAATTTTCTTGTAAATATCATGTTATTATCAACACTTGTTCCATCATAATAAAAATTAAGTATATTGGTTTCATCCATTACCAAAATTATTGAATCAATTAATGTCCCAGTCGTTGGATAAGTTGCTGCAACTTTAACCATTGGTGCAACATTAGACTCCCCAAGATAGGTCCCATTTTCATCAAATAAATCTATTATTTCATCAATTGGAAAATCTCCAGAAATAATATAAAAACCATCTTCATCTGTATATGTTCGATGAACAAGATTTTCATTAGAAAAGGTTTCAATTCCTGAATTGATATATAACATAAGTCTATTTCTTACATATCCATCCGATTCTAATCTAAATATGTATACTCCTGTTGTATAACTTATACTATCAAAAATAGGTGACCAAGCCCACGTATGATGACCAGGGAAACACCATTGATTAAACATTAATGTATCAACTATATAATTCTCATTAAGTGTAGATGTTGAATCCCAATCATTTTGATAATCATAAACAAATAAAGAAATTATTGATCCAACTTCAAGATAAAAACCTATAATTGTTCCATAGTCAAAAAAAGGATTGGGGTAATTTGGATAAAGTACATTTCTTGTAAGAATCGGTAGATCATTTTTATGACCATCTCCTTCCCATTCTGGAATTGTTAATGAATTAACTGAATCAGAACATAAATAGATTATATCAATTCCAACTCCTTCTAATGGTTGATTATTTTCGTCGTATACATAACCCTGGAGTGTTGTATCATCCCATCTAATTGTAGCAAAAACAATGCTGCTAAAAATTAGTAGAATTGCTATAAAATTCAAAAGAATAATTAATTTTTTCATAGATTTTCTTTATTTAGTTTTCAT
>JACNFI010000403.1 GCA_014384665.1 Candidatus Cloacimonadota bacterium | reverse complement strand
AATACCTAGCATAATACCCGTTTCTTTTTAACAACTCATGATGAGCACCTACTTCGACGATCGTTCCTTTTTCAAGCACCAGAATTTTATCGCAATGCCTGATCGTTGATAAACGATGAGCAACGATAAATACGATCATCTCTTTCGGCAGAGAAGATATTGTTGTATTTATATACTGCTCACTAATGCTATCAATATTTGAGGTTGCTTCGTCAAAGATAAGTATCTCCGGTTGCTTTACCAGTGCTCGCGCAATGGCTATTCTCTGCTTCTGTCCGACAGATAGGTTTGTTCCTTTCTCTCCGACATAGGTCTTATATTTCTCCGGCAAGTCGTTGATAAATATATCTGCATAAGCTTGTTTGGCTGCATGGTAGATTTGCAATTCCGTTGCTCTGCTATTGCCGAACTTAATATTATTGTAAATTGTGTCGTTGAATAAAAACGGTTCTTGTTCCACAATTCCTACACGTTTCCGCAAAGCTATAAGTTCAGTAATAGACAATGATTTCCCATTAAAAAACTTTTCATCTTCGGAACAAAACATATTTATACTGCCGGAGTCGATTTCATATAATCCGGATAAAAGACGTATCAAGGTTGTTTTACCACCACCGGATCCACCTACAATGCCAATCTTTTCTCCCGCCTTTGCAGTGAAATTGACACTTTTGATTATATCATCTTTATTTTCATCGTAGGAAAAACACACATCACGGAACTCTAATTTCTCTATTACTTTTGGTAATACTACATTCTCTGATTTTTCTTCCGGAAGATCGAATAGTTCCTGCACTCGTTTGAGCGCCATCAAAGATTTTTGTATTTGAATATTTACATTTATCAATCTACTTGTAGGACCAAATAGATAACCAACATAAGAATTGAATGCAATTAAATAACCAAGAGTAAGCCGTCCCTGAATTATTTCATAGCCACCATAACCAATGATAACGATTGGAGCAAGTCCACCGAGAAAGCCGGTTACAGCATTATTAAGAAAAGATGTTTTGCCAAGTTTTATATTGGAACGAAATGCTTGCTTTGCTCTTTTGAAATATCGTAAAAGATTGTATTTATATTTGAGGAATACCTTACTCAACTCCAGCATATTGAGAGATTCTTCTAACTGACTGGTTGCTTGCGCATTATCCTCATAAAATATTTTTGATAATTTACGAATGATCCTGCTGAAATAGATTGTAGAAGCAACGAAAAATGGGAGAATTGCTACTGAAATTAAAGCCAGTTTCCAGTGAATAAAGAAAATTACAACTGCTCCGACCAGAAAAGTAAGAACGTCTTTAATTATTCCTATGAACGTGTCTGCAAACAAGGATTGTAATCTACTAGTGTCGTCATTTATTCGGGAGATAAGATAGCCGGTCCCGTATTTCTTGCTGATTTTGAGAGGTAGTTTATTTATCTTTTCCAGCAAATCCAATCTGATATTAAGAATAACTTTTGTATTGATTTTATAGAATAGCAAGCCCTGGAAATATCCAACTACTTTCATAAAGATAAGCAAGCCGAGAACAAGGAGAATTAGAAACAATAATTCTTGCAGGTTTTTGTTTGGAAGGGTTTTGTCTATAATACGGGCTGTAATGAGAGGAGTAGGTAATATAAGGATAGAAAGCAGAAATATGGAGATACCACCAACTATCAAGCTGGCGGTATGCTTTTTGAAATAGGGGATGAGGAAATGAAAGATGGGGTTTGACTTCATATAAGTTTTTTAAATATAAACAAACTTGTGATTCTTACTTAGATAAAATGAAAGTATATTTACTTTATCTATCTGGAGACAATTAATACTAAAAGTAAATTTAATAATTACAATCAATTTCACATTTGAAAATTTTGATTTTATCTTCATAATTCAGAAGAATTCTTGATTTATATATGCTTATGATTTTACTAACAGGAATATCATCAGGAATGGATGTATTAACAAATCTTTTTTTCGTTTCATCATATATATATATTCTATTTTCCAACTTATCTATTTCATTATTAATATATTGTTCTTGAGATAATATTATGGTGTTATTGTTTAATTTGAAGATTGACTTTATCTTAGGTAAATATATTGGAAAAGAATAATCTATTTTAAATCCTTGATCTTCCATTGCTTTTATATCAGGGTTATTTTTAAAATGATTTTGTATTTCTTTATTAACTCTTACTGATGGAATGGACTGTAATGAGATATCAATGGAATCATTACCCCTATAAATCCTTAAAATATCATTAGAAATAATTTTTACTATACTATTGACAAGTGAAAAGTATGTCTGGTCCATCTCAAAAGGGTTTAGATTTGTGAAAATATCATTAAAGGAGGTAAGTTTCCTTGCAACTCTAACAGACTCTTCTTTAATTTTAAAGGAATCATTTATGCTGATTACTTTATGTAAAAGAGCTGTATCACCTTCCATATTCAATGACAATCCTTCTATAATAAGTTTTTTGCCATCCACTACAATGTTGGAAACTGGAGATA
>JACNFI010000402.1 GCA_014384665.1 Candidatus Cloacimonadota bacterium | reverse complement strand
TCTTTTCGGGACATGTGGGTTTCATATGTAAATACCTTGCCACAGAGACACAGAGTACACAGAGTACACAGAGATAATTTCTATTTCTTGTTTGATTATCCTCTTTTTCAACCTCTGCATATAATTTTCATGCTCCTTTGCCTGCCTCGTTTCCGCCAGCTCCGAAACGGAGTCCCCGACTATGTCGGGGTCTGGCGGATCATATTTAATGGGGTGTAACGAATTTTTTGGGGGGACATGTAGGTTTCACATTACAAATTAATCAATTTACAATTAATACTCATTCACTGATTATCCTATCATCACTACCCAAAAGCAGACAACAATTCTTTTCAATATCAAAAATATTAACATTATTACCAATAATACTGTTAAAAATTTTTCCTTTCACATTAGCAATAACACATTTTTCCATGATTACACTATTTTCAATATTTGCATTATTTATTTTAGTTGCATCTCCAATACAGGTATTTGGATATAAAGTTGAGTTTGAGATAAGACAGTTTTTACCAATTATAACAGGACCTATAATCTTGCAGTTTTCAACTCTAGTGTTTTTATCAATATAAATAGAATTCTCTAAGACAGAATTTTCGTCTAAATCACCAAGGATATGTAATCCCTTTAGTTTTTCCATAAGATACTGATTAGCATCCAGTATATCTTTTGGCTTCCCTGTATCAAGCCATTTTCCTTGTAATATTTCTCCTTTAACTACAAGATTCTGGTTTATAAGAATCTGTATCGCATCTGTAATTTCATACTCCCCACGCTTTGAAGGTTTGAGAATATCAATGGCTGTGAATATTCCTTCATCAAAAATATATACACCAGCAATTGCAAGATTTGAGGGTGGGTCTTTTGGTTTTTCTACTACTTTTACGACCCTATCTCCTTCAAGAATTGCAATACCGAATCTTTGGGGTTCATTGACCTCTTTTAGAATAATAATACTACTGGGCTTTTCTCTTTCATAATGTTTCACTAAATTGCTCAAGTCATCTTCAAAGATATTATCACCAAGAAATACCATAAAAGGTTCTGACCCAATAAATGATTGTCCCATTTTTACTGCATGAGCAAGGCCTTTGGGTTCATTCTGGACAATGTATTCAATTTTTGCTCCAAGTTGCGAACCATTTCCAACAACTTCTCTAATAATTTCCATTTTGTATCCAACAATAAGCCCGATTTCTCTTATTCCCAAATTAACCAATTTTTTAATAATATGAAAAATTATTGGCTGATTCGCAAGTGGTATCACATGCTTTGGCAGAGAATAAGTAATGGGTTGTAAACGAGTTCCTTTCCCTGCACATAGAATTATTGCTTTCATTTTAATATCTCTTATTTTGTATTGTATAAGACTAAAACTCTAATGTCTTTTAGTCAATACAATTGTCAATTTAATTAAATAATAAGATTAAGTATATCTATAAGTTTTTCAGGTTCATCTGTTCCAATACGATATTTTCTGCCGCCTTTCATCTCAAGTTCAACTGCGTGAAATCCAGATACATTATATAATATGCCATTTGGTGTTATTCTGATTCCCCATCCGTAATACCATGGATTTTTTACTGCTTTGCATGATACAATATCTTTTAACGGAAATTTCTTACGAATAATTCCAGGACCGAATTTAATTCTGAGAAATTCACTATCTATCTCCACAGTAAGTTTAGTAAACATCCATAAGACTAAAACAACAACCAGAACAGCAATAAAACCAATTAAATTAAATCCATAAAAAGACATAAAGAAAATCATAAATGCCAATACAACACATAGAATAACTAACATTAAATAGCCAACTTGCGTGTGTTCATATCTATTATTCATATTTTGTTTGCTCCTTTCGGAATCCCTTTTGCCATTCAAATCTGCCATCAAACCATTTCTTTTCGTTGATAAATTTGGATGAATTTGCTTTAATATCCCTTACTAAATCAGACAAACACATCGTGGGCTTCAATCCAATTAGAATATGAATATGGTCAGGCATTCCATTTATTGCAATCAATTTTTGCTTATTATTTCGTATAATACCTGTAATATATTTATATAGCTCATCTTTATTTTCATTTCGTATTAGATTTAACCTGCCTCTTACTGCAAAGACGGTGTGAATATAGATTTGTGTGTATGTGTTAGCCATTTCTATGCCACTCCTCTGGAGTTATTATATTGCTCTATTCTTATTTTTGCTATAAATATTTTGTCCTTACGGGACTATTTTATAATTATATCAACTTTAGGCTATAAACATTTTGTTCCTCTTGAACTATAGATTTAATTAAAGTTACAAGAGAAAAAACTTAAAACCAAAACTCCGTAGGAGTGAAATATTTATAACATCCCAATATGAAACATTCATGCCGACAAGTCGGCACAAAGGAGTATGAAAATTACATTAGAGTTGTTGAATTTATCATGTTTCTAATTTTTTTCTTTGTGTCTTTGTGCCTTTGTGGCGAAAGGATTTTCAGATGAAAAGATTATAAGCTCCATCGGAGCGAAATAAGTTTTCTACATAATATACATCGTATCTACTTTATCCTGTTTTTTTAGAAATTTGAGCTGTTCATCTATTGTTTTAAATTTGGAAAGGTCTAGTTCTTCAAACTCATCTGGAGCAGTATTTGTCCTTTCCTTCATATTCTCAATAATCTCCTCTAATTTCTCTTTTGGAACTTCCGGTGCTTTCATAATTGAGCTTTTCTGTGGAATACCATTTACTATTTTGAAATTATAACTAACCATTTCTATTTTTCCATTGGTTTTTTCCTTTGTTAAAATCCGATATTCAAAATGTCTATCGCGTCCTGCAATTGGACGAAAGAAAAAGAATTTATACAACTTTTCACCCTTGTTTATACGCATTAAATATGGATCATCATTAGAAGACATACTTTCTTTCTTTTCACTTTTCTTTTGCTTTTTCATCTGAAAATCCCTTCTAACCACAAAGGCACAAAGACACAAATGTAAATGTAAAATTACGAATTACAATTACATTGAAACGATCCTAACACCATTTGTAATGGTGTTTTGATAAACAGGATTACAAATCCTGTTAGGAACAATTGGAACCTGTACATTCCATCCCTCAATTTTCATTCTCCTTTGTGCCAAAATATCGGCATGAGTGTTTCATAGTTAAACCTTTATTTCGTTCCCGAGTTGGGTTTAGGAACGAGAAATTATTTTATCATTCCCCGGGCAATTCTCTAATCGTGGTCTCAATTGGTTCTATTTCTGCAACTTCTTTCTTTGTTTGTTTTACACCAAGCTCTTGTAATTTCTTTGCTCCGGGAACTACTCTGCTTGAGAAAGAGCCAACCGCTTTATTATAAGTACTAACTGCTGAATCTAAATTATTCCCAATTTTACCAAGATGCTCTTGAAAAGTACAAAGTCTATCATACAATTCTTTACCAACTTCTGCAATTTGTCTTGCATTTTCAGCAACTTGTTGCTGCTGCCAGGAAAATGCTACTGTTCTTAAAAGTGCTATAAGTGTTGTCGGTGTTGCAATTATAATCTTACTATTTATTCCATCTTCAATCAAACTCCTATCAATTTCAAGTGCAGCACTAAAGAATGAATCACCTGGAAGGAATAACACAACAAAATCAGGACTTTGTTCAAACTGCCTCCAATAATCCTTTTTTGCTAATGCATTCATATGGTCACGCACTGCTTTTGCATGTGATAACATTGCTGTTTCTCGCTCTTCATCTGTTTTCGCTTCATTTGCATCCAGGAAGAATTTTAACGGTGCTTTCGCATCAATAACAATTGAACGCTTCCCAGGAAGATTCACAATCAAGTCAGGACGCAAACGCCCTTCATCTGTATCTACACTGATTTGTTCAGTAAAATCACAGTGTTCTGACATACCCACCAACTCCACGACTCTTTTCAAAGTTATCTCTCCCCATCTTCCACGGACATGTGGCCTTTTTAGTGCATTTACAAGAGCTGATGTTTCACTTTTCAGCTTTTCGTGAGTTACCACAAGATTACTTAATTGCTCCTGCAATCCGCCATAAGCCTTTTGTCTTGCACTTTCCATTTCTTTAATTTCTTTATCATATCTTTGTAAAGTCTCTTTCAAAGGTTCTAAAGTTCCAGCAATTGCTTCTTTTCCAAACTCGCTTTTTGTTTTCTCTAAAATTGTTTCCAGATTTTGTCTGGCTAATTTCAAAAATTCTTCATTACTATTTTTCAGTGCTTTTGCTGATAGTGCTTCAAATGTATTAGTTAGCTGTTCTGTTGCCTTTTTAAGAAGTTCCTTTTGTTCTTCAATATTTTTTTGTGCTTCCTGAAATTTTGTCTCAGCAATAGTTTTATCACTTCGTAAAGTATCAATCTCTTGCTGTTTTGTGGATTGCTCTTTCTTTAAATCATTTATTAACTGCCTTTGTATAGAAGACTTTCCGCTCAAAATTAAAACTGTTATGATAATCCCGACAATTAGACCAATAAACAATGGAATTATTATTTCAATCATATTCAATTCCTTTATTTTTTATTTTTTAAGTTCACCATAAATCCCGTAGGTTATGTAACCAACGGGATAAAAACCATTCCGTCAGGATTCGGATACCAATAAAATGGTTAAAATGAATTATTTCTCTTTAGTACGTAGTGTTAACTTTATGTATACTTATCATTTAACAGTTCCCAAAACATACCTGCCATCTTTTGCTAAAACTTCATAATTCTTATTTTCAGGGATAGACAACAACTGGTTTAAATTTTCATTTTCATTTTGCCAGGAATATTTCACTTCACCAATAAAAATTGTATGGTCACCGCTTCTTATCTGAGTTATAGTTTTACATTCAAAATTTGCAACAGCATCTAATAAAATAGGTATATCAGATAATTTTCCTCTTTTTACTTTTATATTAAACTTTTTAATTTTATCAATGTCTTCTCCAGATGTTGTTCCGCATTGCAAAACCTGTTTAGCCATTTTTATTGAAGGAATCGCAAGAACAAATTTTCTGCTTTTAGATAATAGTTTGTGTGAATATCTTGTAATTCCAATAGAAATTGCAAACATAGGTGGTTCTTTAGAAGTCCTCATAAACCAGACAAGAGTAATAATATTTGCTCGCCCATCTTCCGATTGTGAAACCACCAAAGCCAGACGAGAAGGTCTGCTCATTCTTTTTACTGCGCTGTTATAATCACATTGTATCATAATAATCCCTTCCTTTTTCTAATAAAAAGTTCTAATGAGATTAAGAAAATAGCAATCACTGGAATATACCATTTTTTCCATAATTCCATTTCTTTTGTCGTTACAATCTGCTTGACTCGTCTTTGGATAGCGAGTAATTCTTTAAAATCATTTTCTGTTTTAATTACTTTTCCATCAGTTTGGGAAGCGACAAATTTAAGAAATGAATTATTCAGTCCAGTAGTGCTTTCTTCCAGAGTAACGGAGTCAATCAGAAATCCGCCTTCAGAAATGAGTAAATTATTTCCCAATATGCATTCAGCACGATAATTATACTTTCCTTGTTTTAATCCATCCACACTTATAAAGTATTCATTATCTTTCTCTGTTAAATATTTTTCAATAACTTCATTATCATTTGTGATTTTTAGTAAAATATCTTGCTTTGGAATTGTATTCATTTTTTCATCAAAAAGAAGAGCTGAAAAATCTATTGGTTCACCCTCAAGATATTCTAATTTATCAGTTGAACAAATAAATCGTTTCTTAATATCAGTATTAATAAGCCAGTTCACAATGGAGTTCACAAATTCATCAAACCATTTGTTTGTTGGGTTTTCCCACATTTTCCATCTATATAAACCATTTCCAGCAAACATTAAAATATGCCCGTTAAAATAATTAGAAAAAGCTAATACAGGATTTTTTGTTGGCAGATTAGCCACTGCTATTACTTCTGTATTCTTTTGTGCTGTATAAAAATAAGTAATTATTGGAGGAAGAGTTGCCCATAATTCCTGAGAATTTTTCTCACTATCGCCTATAGTAAAGGTCTGATAGTTATCTGCAAGATTTGTTAGCAAAATCGTTGTGGTAACACCTTCTTTATACTTGCTTTTACCCAATGGTAATATATCATTTAACTCATCATCAATTTTATCAAGATAGATAAGATTCCCACCTCGTTTAATAAAATTTTTTATCTCTTTATAGACACTGTTAGAAAAATGAAACTCATCGCTATTACCAAGAATTAATAAATCACAATTAGTCACTATATCGGATACTGAAATTTCATCATTTTCAAGGTAATATCCATCTTTGCGTTTTTCAATAAGATTAACTTTTAACTTTTCATTCTTTTTCAACGCCCTATGGATAAATGTAACATCCCAGTTAAGTTGTGAAGTAATAATGGCTATTTGTGCTTTATCTTTTACAACATTTAACAGAAATTCTCTTTTATTGTTGTTCAGATTTATTTCACTTACTTTTTCTAATTCAACCGTAACTCTCATCTTTTTGAAACCTAAACTTCTCGGTGTATAGGCAAGACTGATTTCTTCTAAACCTTGAACATCCTTAAATTTTTTTCTGGATATAAGACTGTTTTTTTTATATAAACTAACTTCAATATCTTGCCCTTTTTTGAGTCCTTCGACAGTAATCTGCACATCTGTTTCTGTATTTAGAAAGATAGGATTATTCGTTAGAACTTTTCTAATTGAAATATCTACATATTCAGGATTTTCACCTAATATAACAACAGAAACCGGTATGTTTATCTCTTTGAGTAGCGTAAAATTATTATTATTATGGTTCAGACCATCAGAGATAAGAATAATATCTGCGAGGTTTTTATCCCTTTCTTTTTTTTGTATTTGACTTAAACTTAGGAAGATATCGGTGCGATTTGTATCACCATCCAATCCATTACTAAAATCATAATTTTTATATTTGATTGCATTCTTATCTAAAAAATCTTGTAATTTTGAATTCCATTCATCTTCAAATTCAGCTTTGGACATTTCATTTTTTTGCCTTTGAGTCATACTGGAACTAATATCATTTGCAATTGCTGTAAGAGGTTGTTGAGTCCTTTTTTTGTTTAAATTTAAAATTGGAGTTATGAGAATTATTAATATAATAAGAAAGAATAAAAATCTGAGAATAGCCAGTAACCACTTTAAACTTTTAGATATTGGGGGATTTGTTCTTCTATAGTAGAGAAATACAAGCAATGCAGATATAATAGCCAGGATAAAGATATTTATCATTTATTAATTATTTTGAGTTAATTTTTAACTTTTCCAAAAGATTTTTTGCGGCATTTTGTTCTGCAGATTTCTTGGTTTTCCCCTGTCCTTTTGCTCTATATATATCTGCAATTTTTACAGACACATAAAATCTTTTCTTATGCTCTTGGCCTGATTCCTTTGCTATTATATACTTGGGATTAATACAAAATTTTGCTTGAGCCCATTCCTGTAAATAACTTTTGAAATTTTGTAAATTTTCTGCTCCTAATGCACTTTCCCAATTATTTAATATTATATTCGTAATTACAAATTTTGACTCTGCATAAGAACTATCCAGAAATATAGCAGCAATAACTGATTCCATAATATCAGCATTGATTGAACTAACATTTCTTATCTTATTTTTTAAACCCTTATCTTCAAACAGTATGTATTTACTGAGTTCAATTTCACTTGCTTTTTCATATAAAAAATTTTTACTGATGATTTTTGAACGTATTTTAGTAAGGTTCCCCTCATTTTCATCAGGAAATTTATTATACAGAAACTCAGTTACAATTAATTCTAATACAGAATCTCCTAGAAATTCTAATATTTCAGATTTATTATCTTCACTTTTTTTATAGAAAGACCTATGAGTTAGAGCATCTTCTAAAAGTTGTTTATTTTTGAATGTATAATTAATCTTATTTTCTAAATTTATAAGAGATTGTTTCCACTTATCTATTTGTTTTGAATAATTATTTCCATTTTCATTCATATTTTTTGAAAATAATAGTAGCATTATGACCACCAAATCCAAAAGAATTACTCAAACCATATTCTATTTCTAATGGAATAGTTCCATTAGAGTTATAATCCAAATCGCAATCTGGGTCAGGTGTATTAAGATTTATTGTTTGATGAATCTTTTGTTCTTGGATTGATTTAACCAATATTAAAGCTTCAACAGCACCTGCAGCACCTAATGTGTGCCCTAACATAGATTTAGAAGAATTGATTTTTAATTTATAAGAGTAGTCGCCAAAGACATTTTTGATTGCGTCAGTCTCAGCTTTATCGTTAAGCGGAGTTGAAGTTCCATGAGCATTAATATATTGAATATCTTCTGGTTGAATTTTAGCATCTAATAAGGCATTCCTCATTGATTGTGCACCACCTTCACCGCCTGGAGCAGGCATTGTAATATGAAATGCATCACAAGTTGCACCATATCCGACCATTTCAGCATATATTTTTGCTCCTCTCTTTTTAGCATGTTCAAATTCTTCCAGGATTAGAGTGGCACTACCCTCAGCAAGTACGAATCCATCCCTTTCCAGATCAAATGGTCTGCTTGCTGTTTCTGGAGAATCATTTCTGGTAGATAAAGCCCTCATAATAGAAAATCCCGCTAATGTCAATGGAGTTACAGCCGCCTCTGCTCCACAAGCAATCACAGCATCTACAGCACCAAATTTTATTGCTCTATAAGCCTCTCCAATTGCATTAGCACTAGATGTGCAGGCAGATGTTATATTGAAATTTACACCCCTGGCATTAAAATGAATTGCAATTCTGCCTGCTGCTATGTTGGAAATCATCATTGGAATAAATAGCGGGCTAATTCTACGCGGTCCCTTTTTTATGAAAACCTCTGTTTGTTGTTCAAATGTTTGCATACCACCAATTCCAGTGCCAGTAATCACGCCTAATTTTTCAGGATGATTAGAATCCAAATTTGAGTCCTTCATCGCAAGAATAGAGGAAATCATTGCATAACGGCAATATTGGTCCATTCTACGAGCTTCTTTTGCATCTAAATAATCCATCACATTATAATTTCCTACCTGACCTGCAATTTTGGAAGCAATATTTTCAGTATCAAAAGTTTCAACCCGCGAAATACCAGATTTTCCCAAACAGAGATTATTCCATGTCTCTTCAACACTATGTCCTAAGGGATTTATTGTGCCTAATCCTGTAATAACTACTCTTTTAGGTTGCATAATAATTCCTTTCGTATAGAATTATGTTATTTTGATTTTATTGAGTATTATAGTATTACAAATAAAATCTTTGTTTTTTTGAGCAAGAAATTTAACCGCAAAGTTCACAGAGTAGACGCAAAGGACACAAAGACAATAAAATAACTCGGTGAACTTTGTGCCTTCTTTGCGTTCTCTGCGGTTAGTTGCAGTTTACCGCGCTAAGTACTATAAAAAAGTAGTAGAATAAAACCCACATACCTGTTTGTTATACATATAATTTTTCATAATTAACAGGAATGAGAGTAATTTTCTTATTCTTTTTCTTCCAATTTCTTTTCAAGATATTGTAGTGCTGCACCGACAGTAGTCAACTTCTCTGCATCTTCATCAGGAATTTCAATATCAAATTCTTCTTCAAATTGCATAATTAATTCCACAGTATCCAATGAATCCGCACCAAGGTCCTCAATGAATTTTGCTTCCTCTGTAATTTCGCTTTCAGTTGAACCCAATTGTGTAGAGATTATTCCCTTCACTTTTTCTTTAATATTCTCTTTCATTTTTCTCCTTTGTCGTATAGTAAATTAGTAAACTGAAAAATTAGTGAACTATAATAAAATTTACTGATTAATTAATTCACCAATTTACGAATTTACCCCGTTAGATAATTTATAATAAAATTTATAACTCTTTTTTATATCCACTAATTGGCTGATAGTATAATATCTATATAAAAACATAAATATCTAACGGGGTGAACCAGTTCACCAATTTACTCTTTTATATCATCCCACCGTCAATGACGATGGTTTGTCCTGTAATATAATCTGATTCTTCGCTACATAAAAAAAGTGCTAACTCCGCAACATCTTGCGTGTCGCCAAAATTTCTAAAAGGAATACTTTTAAGATAATTTTCTTTAACTTCATCGGGTAATCTATCTGTCATTTCAGTTTTGATAAATCCTGGAGCAATTGCATTTACATTGATATTTCGAGGAGCGAGTTCCTTTGCAACTGATTTTGTAAATGCTATTATTCCACCTTTTGATGCAGAATAATTTGATTGACCTGCATTGCCCATTATTCCTACGACAGATGCAATATTAAGAATCTTCCCTTTTCTTTGCTTCATCATAATTTTTGATACTTTTTGTGTGCAAAGAAAAGTTCCTGTCAAGTTTACTTTAATCACATCTTCCCAATCTGCAAGAGTCATTCTAATGAGCAATTTATCTCTTGTGATACCAGCATTATTGACCAAAATATCAATAGATTGAAATTGTCCCATTGTTTTTTCTACAAGATTTTCCACATCATTTTCTTGAGTAATATCACATTTAATTCCTATTACATTTGGATTTGATACTTTTAATTGCGAGACAGTTTTATCAATTTCCTCTTGAAGAATGTCCACTATAACGATATTTGCCCCGCTTTCTGAAAATTTTTCTGCGATTCCTTTTCCAATTCCTCTAACGCTTCCAGTGATGATAGCAGTTTTTCCTGATAATCTTTTCATTAGATTCTCCATAATATTTTAAAATTCTGTTGCACATAAAAATTGCAAAATATCTGCTAAATAAGATATTTTGTTTTTTTCTGATAGCAAAATTTCTTTATCAAAATTGTCATTATAATTATCCAAAATGTAGGTAACTATATCATTTAATATTGTCTCTTTACATTCTGAAACAATTAAATCATAATATTTCTGTCGCAGAATCGCATCTCTTTCAAGTAGTTCCAAAACAGTTATTGAATAATTTTTTTTAAACTTAAGAAGATTTGCTCTTTCATCTATTGATAACAACAAAGAAAACCAAATATCATCATATTTTAATAGTAATAATCCGGAAACTGACGATTCTCTTCTAAATAGAGTAGAAATAACATTGTTCCCATACAAAGCTCCAATTTTTATTTGAAATTCTGAATATGTGGTCTTGAATTTGATATATAAACTTTCATCATCTTCATCTATTACTTTCAAATTATTACTTGAAGATATTATGGAAGTTAAATAATCAAAACCTTTTTTACTTGATGAATAAAATCCGTTAATTTTATCAGCTTTAATAGAGGACGGATTATCTGTAATATCAAATAAAACACCAAGATATATTTCTAAATTTTGAAATCCAAAATATTTTAATAATTCTATAAAAGAAAATTTTTCTGAACCCTTTCTGAAAATCTTTACATTTGATATTAAATAATCTACATAAATGCCAAATTTTTCTGAAGTCCAAATCTCCCTTCTCCCTGCTGTTCCACCTGTGTCAACCCTATTCTTTAATTCACATAAAATTAAAGTATGTTCGGACAGTAAGATATTTCCGACATCAGTATTAACACTTCTATCTCCCAGCCAATCCCACTTTGAAGTTTTCAACAATCTTTTTTCTCCAGCAGTTAGTCCTTTTTGTGTAAATATTCCTTTTTTCTTATGTATTACTGGATATTCAAACCAGAAAGGCAAGTTTTTTAATTCAATATCTAATGAACATGATTCATAAGAGGATGCTATTTTCTTTTCAATATATTTTCCTCTTCCACCTTGGCTATGATGATAATAAGAAGTAATTCCCAATAGAGATTCATAATATTCTCTTATTTCTTTGGGCACGCTTAACAATCCATTATATACTTTTGCAACTGGGTCAAAATCTTCAGCATGAATATTTACAACTAAATTTCTTAACTTTATAAGAATATTTTTATAAGGTTTGTATAATAAAAGTTCACCTAAATCTAACTTTTCCTCTAATTTTGCACAAAGTAAATTTCTTTTTTTTATCATAATTCTATTTATTAAAGGTTATATGCATAATAAAAGTGAGCAGCTAATTTTGAATTTTGAGACTCATTAGCTAATGATTTTTTATGTTGTAATTGTGGATAA
>JACNFI010000401.1 GCA_014384665.1 Candidatus Cloacimonadota bacterium | reverse complement strand
TATGATCGTGATAAACAAATCAAAAGACTGAAAGATCATATTTTGGCAGTTAAATTTCAACAAAGGCTTTTTGAGGATGATAAAGATAAAAGAGAAGACGAAAAGAAGACCCGAGAAATTGAAAGCAGAATTGAAGAAATAAAAAACATAGATGTACCAGGACCTAACGAACACTTTGAATGGCATGTAAATTACTCGGAAATATTTCAGGCAAAAGGCGGGTTTGATGTGGTGATTGCCAATCCGCCGTATGTAAATATAGAACGCCTGGATGACAAATTGAAACAGTATATCTTTTTACATTATCAAACCTGTTCAGGGCGTACTGATATCTATACTGCTTTTATCGAAAATTCTCTTGCCATAATTAAAGATAGCGGGTTGCTGACGTTTATTATCCCGTATGCATTTACAAACCAGAAATATGGCACAAAATTGCGCAAGCATTTGATAGACAATTACTTTATATCTGAAATTCTGGATACAAGCGATTATTTTGTTTTTGAAACAGCAAATGTGAAAAACATTGTACTCCGTGTCCAGAAAACCAAAAATGTAAGAAACACAACTATAAAAAGAGCTGAGTCCGCTGATGATTTCCAGCGATGCAGTTTGTCAACCTTCTTTTTAGATCAGCAGCAATTTTTAGATTTGAAAGATTATCGTTTCGAGACAAAATATCTACCTGAAGCCAGTTCTATGCGGGAGAAAATATTATCGAATACATTACCATTTGAAGAAATTTGCTTTGTTGCTTATGGCGCTAGACTTAATCACAAAACCAAAAAGATGGGGAAAGATCATTATATAAGCGAAAGTTACAAAGCAACCTTCAAACCATATTTGGAAGGAAAGAATATAGAGCGTTATCATTTTGCTCAATATGGCTGGCTTAGTTATCACCCAAAAGAACACTATAATCCGATGTTCGCAGAACTTTTTGAAAACCCGAAGCTGGTTACAATCAATGTGGTTAAAGATGAGTTACGTTTTGCCTTTGACAATAAAAGCTTTTATAACAGCCATACAGTGATCAACTGTGTGAAATGGCACTTTCTGGCAAATGCAAAACACATATCGGTTAAAAGGGGAATTACAAAAAAGCGTATCACAAATAGCAGTAATTATGATTATAAATATCTTCTGGCAATTTTAAACTCAAAGTTGATGAGTTGGTATTTTATGTGTTTTTTATCAGAAAAACTACATTTTTATCCAAATGATGTTAAAAGTATGCCTATTAAGACCATTTCTACTAAGGATCAGAATCCATTTACCAAACTTGTTGATCTCATCCTTGCCATCACTAAATCCGAAGATTATCTCGAAAACCCCAAAAAACAAGCAGAAGTAAAATCCCTTGAAGCAGAAATCGACCAACTTGTTTACAAGCTCTACGACTTTACCCCGGAAGAGATCAAAATCGTGGAAGGGGAAAATAAATAAAATTTAAATACCTGATGAGTGAAATTCTATGACAAGAATACATGAACTAAAAATAAAAAATCAGAAAAAAATATTGAAATCAGAGAAAATGGATTGCTCATGGGTCAAACGTAGACTTGATCCCTTATTATAAAAAGTAAGGTTAATTGATCAACTAACTACTGTAAAGGAAAATTTCATGAGAAAGAACCTGGAATTTTTAGATGCTCTGAAGGGAACACCCGAAGCTCGCTTTTACCTTTGTGATTTTCATGTACACAGCCCGGCATCGATGGAAACTCTATCCAAAATGGAGCTCGTGGGCGTTTGGGAAGAAGGGGATTTATTAATCGAAGAAATCAAACAAATAGTAGACCCAGTAGAGTATGAGAAAAAGATTCAAAATTTAGTTCCTGTAGAAAATTATTTTAAATCGCTTCTTTCCCGACGAGAGGAGGTGATTGAGGCTGAAAAAAGGTCACCAGGAGAAAATTGGTCATTTGTAGCCATCACGGATCACAATATCTGTGGCTATGCTGCTATACTTTCGCAATATGCATGGGAACGACGTAACACGGATCGCCTAATAGTTTTACCAGGCATGGAACTGGAAGTTACTTTTTCCGTTTCAGAAATATCATCAGCAACGGCTCATATTCTTTGCATATTTCCTCCTTGCATAGAGAAAGCTTATATAGTTGAAGCAATTAATAGAGCAAGAGATACAAAGGGAGATATGTGGCGCTTGGGAGAGAGTATGACAACCGATGATCTGCCTAAATTCATTAAGGAACTGCGCAATCATAGCGATTATCCAGCGATATGCATTGCCGCTCATCCAGGGACGACGAACGAGAACTTGCGGGACGTCCATAAATAAGTAAATAACTTGACATATCGTTATATTATTGATAGGAATTTTGCATGCCCAGATTAGCCCGCCTGGACGCACCGGGTGTTTTACATCACATTATCATCCGGGGAATTGAGCGTCGCAAAATATTCAGAGACAATAAAGACAGAGATGACTTTATTGATCGTTTATCAGATCTTTTGCCTGCAACACAAACTGCCTGTTATGCTTG
>JACNFI010000400.1 GCA_014384665.1 Candidatus Cloacimonadota bacterium | reverse complement strand
AACAATGTTCTCATCAGCATCATAATAAGCCCAGTATTGTCTACGATTAGCTGTGTCGCTTGGTCTTGCAAACCAGGTTAAATAATGTCCATAATAACCATTGTCAGCTTGATAACGAATTGGAAAACTTGCATAACTTCCAGGCATATAATCATAATAAGAGGTCATAATTGTTTCAGGGTTTTTGACGAACTCATAATCTGGAACAGGTGTATTATCGCGTGAGGGATACTTATGCGCTGGAATAAGGTTTTCCTTATTGTAGTTATCAATAGGAATTCTCTCATTCCCACCTGGTTGCATTATGTCATTTGCATAAGCAAATGAAAAGCAGAATAATACCAGTATAAACATTGTAATTTTAATCCCTGATACATTGGGGTTTTTTCTTTGTTTTAACATCTTTTCCTCCATAATTTGTTTATTTTTATTATTTTTTGAATGCTAATAAGAAAATAAGTTATTCATATTACTTAGTTGATTTCCCAAATCTAAAATATATCACAAACTTTTGTAATCCGAATTATACTAATTAGTGTCTGTCCGTAAACCCAAATCCTTGCGAATGGTCCCCAATTAAATTGGGATAGACCTTCGCAATGGTTGAAGTTAACATACAACCATTACGGAAGTTTCGCAAGCTTAACCATCCGTAAGGTTTTAAAATACCAACTTTACGGACAAACTCTAATTAAAAATATTAAAATTTCTGTAAAACTAAAATTATTTATTATATATTTTTTGTCAAGTAATAAAAAAAGCCTATCTATCCATGAGCTGAGGGACAGTTAGGCTTTTATTATCTCAATAGTAAATTATCTTTATCGGCTAAGAAGCATTTTCTTTGTTATAGAGCCTTTGTCAGTTTCCAACTTGTATAGGTAAATACCACTTACCACATCATTATTATTGCTGTCTTTTCCATCCCATTCAATTGACGATTGATTATTGAAGATTGACAAATGTTTCACCAATTCTCCTTTTATATTGTAGATTTTTATGGATGGGTTGTTTAAACCTTTAGGAGCAGAGAATGAAATGTGAGTGTATGATGTAAATGGATTGGGATAATTTATTAAAGTAAGTTCAGATATATGGGGATTATCTGGCTCAACAGCAATCGTTGGGAACTTAATCTTAATAGAGCAGTAAGTAATCTGCCCACCAAGATTCTGTCCTTGACCCTGGACAGATGAACCAAAAGAGTTATCATCTAAATAATAGATATATACCATGCCCCAATCATCACCTAAATCAGTAATCTGGTCACATACATAAGGATATACTGTGATTTTGTCATAGAATTCTGTTGGTTCTCCATATTCATCGAAAATATCAGTAAGTTCTATAGGTTCTGACCAGGTATTTCCATTATCACTTGATACTGAGATAAAGATAATAGGATGTTCTAAATAGGGTAGATACTCAGGTATGCCATCTTGGGCTAATTGAACATAAGTTCCATCTGCCCACATTTGTAGTATCCATCCATTTTCAAAATTAATTGCATTTTTCTGTGTATTTTCGTGGAATATGTTTGCTTCACCAGGATACATACTGAAACCAACAGTTGTGTAGAGTAAAGTATCAAGTTCACCAGAAAATGGGTCAGTTACAATTTCCCAGGGAACGCTATGACCTGAAAGTGGGTCAATACCGGGCATTTCAGGCACTTCATCAAAGGTAAAATCCGTTCCATCCCAGGTAGCTTGTGCTTCTGGCAAAAAGTGGGGCCAATAATAGCTACCGGTTGCATCTGTAAAACCATATTGCTGCATATAAGTCAGATGTAAGGCACCTTCATTGTCATAAACAGCAGTATTATGCCAGCCATAAACACCAACTTCAATAATATCAATGATATTTCCCTGATTATCTATAAAACCAGGAATGTTATCTACAAAATAAATATTTTCGCTTCCAGAAGAGTGCAGGTTAGCAGTATCCCATGTTTCACCATAGTCATAAGATTCCCAAACAAATATACCGGGTTCAACAGGCATATCCCCCAGGTCACCACTAAGCCAGGAAACATAACCCATAATTGTTACCTTTCCTGGTGTGTTTGGGTCAATAGTAAATGGTTGAGATAGAGGACGGCAATCCTTTTCACGCCATTCATACATCACTATTACTTCAGTCCAGTTTGCAAGGTCAAGAAGAACTGTCATATCTGTGAAGAGAGAATTCTCTATATCAATATACATTATTCTGGGATTTTCACATGGGTGTTCAAATACATTATGAGTGTAGTTTTTTGAGATATGGTATACTCTGACATAATCTTCTCCAAGTGGAGATGGACCAACATAGAGATATGGCCAGATATACTCATCTGGTAAAGGAGGTGGAATAAACAAATAGGCAGACCAGAATCCGGGAACATTTAACAATGCAAAATCATCATAGCAAATTGTTGTTCCATATCCTAAAACTGCATCATCTTGATGCCAGGTTGCAATTGCATCTCCAGTAGCAGGATGAATAGCAATACCACCATAGCCCTGCCATACATCGTCT
>JACNFI010000399.1 GCA_014384665.1 Candidatus Cloacimonadota bacterium | reverse complement strand
CCAGTCCTTTATTGGTACATTTCCGATAGTTTTTCCACTCGCAAAGAAGTGGATCTGACCATCGATATGAGTTCCAACATGATTGCTGGTTTTAATGATCTGACCATTTGCTCCCTGCCCCATATGAGCCCCGGCTAACCTCTTAAAATACTGAATCTGCAAAGGCATATAACTTGGCCATGGTGGTGTGTGAATACTTAATCTCTGTGTCAGGTCATAAACTTTCACATTGTCCATAAACTCTAAAAATTCTTGTGGTTTCATAATTTTCTCCTTTTTTTTATTTTGGTTCTGTAAACTATATTATTTCATAATTTACTTAACTTCTTTATTTTTATTAATTTAAATGGCATGAAAAGTTATCCCCCTTTTAGGAGGATAACTTAATATATTTTCTGGGAATATATCATGCCAAAAATTATTGAAAATATTGCGAAATGGATTTGTGTTACACTCAATAAAACACAAGTAGCACAATTGGTTGAAAAGCTGAATGAACTTTTAGCCGATCCTGATACAAAATACAAACAACTGGAACCCAATCTCCCAAATTATCGTAAATTCACAGTTGATCCTTTAAAACCTATTAAAGGCGGTTTAAGGAAAGCACGCAGATTGAACTACAAAAAGATCATTCAAACAAAAAAGATCAAGCCTGTTAATCGCAAAAAAGATAATAAAAATTTACCTCCAAGAAATATGCGATGTCCTCACTGCAAAGCTCCTTCTGATTATCTCTATGTGAACAACGGAAAGAAAGCCAAACAATATAAATGCAAAGTATGCGGAGAAACTTTCCATACGGAACAGAAAGAACGAAAATCCGAATATCGTTGTCCTTATTGCGGATATGCCCTCTTTCTATGGAAAAGAAGACCACTCGTCGATATCTACAAATGCGGAAACAAAAAATGCGCACGATATAAAGAAAAATTTGAAAAACTGAACGCTGATGAGAAAAAACTTTTTAAGAAAAAATCTTCGCAATTCAGTCTGCGCTACATATACAGAAAATACAAACTTTCGCTAGAGGATATCAAACAAAAATTATTCTCAATTTCGGAAATAAAACTTGCTCGTTCAAGATATTCTTTATATGAAATCGGTTTGATAATGACTCTGTTTATTTCTCTAAAACACTCTTCCTGGGAAACCAAAGAAACTTTAAAACACGTTTTTGGAATAAAAATCTCGCACACTCACATCTTGAATATTGTGCGAGAAGTCGCAAAACTATGCCATAATTTCAATCTGAAATATATTCCAAAAGTGCCGGGCTATCAGACGGCAGACGAAACTTATGTGAAAGTGCAAGGAAAACAAAATTACATCTGGATTGCCGCTTCAAAGTTCAGATCGATCATTACATCCGCAATCGTTGCCGATAATCGAGGAGAAGTCCCCGCTCTAATCACCGTTAATTCTGCTTTAGATAAACATCTGAAAAACGAAAATGAGCCTTTCACATTTATCTCCGACGGAAATCCTTCTTATGCTGCTGCCGTTCAATATATGCAAACTGAATATGATGCCAAAATTGAGCACAAAGAAGTGATCGGTCTGCAAAATAAAGATGTAGTCTCTGCTGAATTCAGGTTCATGAAAAACATTATCGAAAGAATCAACAGAACTTTCAATCATTATGTGAACAACTGTTACAAAAATCTCGATAATTTAGCTCATTCCGTAGCTCTCGCTGTTACTGATTACAATTTCATCAGACCACACAGAACTTACGATTATGAAACTCCCATTAAACTAAAAGAATTAGACAATATCATACTATGGCAGGATAAATGGGCTAAAATTATTCAGATGGCTACGAAAATATAAAAATTCCATCTCTCAATATTTTCACTTCTATTTAACTTATAAAGAACTCTTCTTGCGTCGTTTGTGGATAACTTCAGATAAAAATTTATCCACTATCCACGCAAGTGAACCCCTACTTTTAGTTCATAGTAGTAGTAGTGTGGATAGTGTTCATTTTAGATAAATTTCTGAATTATCCACGAGCGACTTCTATCATTTTCTCACAATTTACTCTTTCATAATTCTTTCATAATATTTTTTACACTACCATTTATTTTTGGAGTAGCCGACTGTCCTACTTTGAAGGAACTCCGTTGGCTCTTATAGGCGAGAGACTCGCCAACTCCATATTTTTCTGTATAAAAAAATCCCGCATAGACTCTCCGTTTTGTGGAGGATATCTATACGGGATATTTTGCTTTTTTCTGTAATTGCTTACTACATATCCATCTACGAGGGGGGGTAAATTGAATATTTAATATTGAAGATTGAATATTGGAATTTGAAATTACAAAACTTGTCCGACTTCTGAGGGATGTCAAATGAGAAATGCCGTGTTTTATTCATCGATTTTTTACCTCTGAAAAATCTTGGATATTTTTTTAATTCTTTTTGTTTATAATAATTTTACCAAAACGGCTACAATAGCAATGCTTGCAGCCATCATAGTACCGAATCTGAGAGAAAGGTCATGTTTCAAACGTAATTCC
>JACNFI010000398.1 GCA_014384665.1 Candidatus Cloacimonadota bacterium | reverse complement strand
TTAATCCTCAAATAATGATCTTTAATCTCTTTAATTCCTTGTTTAATTTTCACTTTATCTGAGACTCCACTCTCGATGTAGTGAGAATTAACTGTAGCATGCTCAATAGTTCCATAAGTGCGAATAAAATTTATGGCGGCTTTAAGGTAAAGTTTTGCCGGCAAAATCGTATCATTTTTACTATGTTTTGTTTGTTCCGCCTTTTCAGCACTTTTAAAGAAAAGAGGATATGCCATGTTTGGATTCCCGATACGTTCTCTGTGCTCTGCAGCCCATTGATAAACCCATGATAATTTATGCATCATCTCTTTTTGAGAATTCCATTCATCTGTTTCCATAATGTGATAATCCAAGGGCCATTTTTCAGTAGCTTGTGGAATAGAATCCCCCTTTAATTCAGATAGTTTCCCGATTGCTTCCCATAAAGCTGATATCTGTCTAAAATCTTGGTCTTTTTCAAATTCAACAGCAGCATTGAAAAAAGCTTCTGCGGCTTTAGAGACATCACCATTTTTAATTAGCATTAAACCCTTCTCAAGATACCTCTTGCCTTCAGCAGTATGGTCAACTGACAGCTTCATAGTATTGGAGCACTCCTTCTGCTTCGATTTTTAATTAATTTAGGATGTATATTTAATTAATATTTAGGCTTTTTTATGCCTTTCCTGCAGAACCAAGCACATGTATATTTTTATGCTTATACATCTCAATTAGTTATGAACGAGCAGGACCCAAATATTTTCTCGGGTCACTTTTATCTTTGCGAAATTTTGATTCCCAATTTAATTGGGGATTCGCAAAGTTGCTACAAATAAAAAAGGACGCAAAATTCATTACGCCCCACTTGTGGGTATCGCCATACCCGAACACCAAGACATAAGAAAGTGCGTCCGCCATCTGGCGGACGCATCATTCTTACCTGTTCTGGTGTTCATAAAATTAGCGATTTTACAAGTAGAACAAATAAAAGATGCGATATGTATATTTTAGTTAGCTATGTCATAGTTTGTCCTTTATCATTTTACCCAGTTATCAATTTTAATATTGGGAATGTGTCTAAAATGCTCTATATTATTTGTAACAACAATCAAATTATAGGCGAGGGCAAAACTGCCTATCAGCAAATCAAAATCACTAATTATTATTCCATCCTTTCTTAAAATCGCTTTGTTTTTTGCAAATATAGTTGCTATCTCATTACTGAAGTCATTAAGTACAGTTAATATTGATGCTAACCTTTCAATTCGTCTTAAATTAGATTCAACTTGCGAAGAATTATACGCACCAAATTTTAATTCGGCAATATTTACAATCGTAATGCATATATCTTTATCTCCAATAGAGCGTAATTTTTCTTCAATAAGGCTATTGCCGTTTAGCAAGTATATACAGGTATCTGTATCCCATAAATATTTCATATCTTAACATTCGCCATATTCACAGTTCGAGCACCATAAATATCTTTTATTATTTCTTCAGAAGTTCTTTCGTCTTCCCATGTTCCACTTAGCGAAAGTAAATCTTTGATTTTATTGGACTTCTTATGAAACTTGTTTTCTAAAAAAGTAATAATAACCTGAACATTGGGATGTACATTAATCTTTTCCAATGGTCTAATTTCTTTTCCATTATAAATTCCGCGTATAGAAAGCATTTTAACCTCCATTAATATCCATTATTTTTCTAAAATTTACTATATTAACAATAAATTTTATATCTTGTCAAGAAATTACAAATAATCCCAGAAAATTCGGTAATCCGTCCATTTGACAGGTGCTATCGCTTATTTTGCTTAGCTTACAAACTTGGCCAATTTCAGGTTAGAACAAATAAAAGATGCGATATTTATATTCTAATTAGCTATGTCATAGTTTGTCCTTCTTGTGACAAATTTCGATAAATTGGTTTCCGTGTTTCATGCTTATCCCATTTCATTATACCTTTTTATGGTAATTTATAATTTTTCTGTCAAATTTTTCTTTTTTGTAATATTAGAAAAGATATCCCTTGCATTCTTTTCTGTAATTTCCGGTGAGTAATTTTTATTTTAGCTTTAGGAAATTCAACATATCAGCCGGTGGATCATGGCATAGTATCATTCTATCGCCTTCATTCTGAACTCCATGCAACTTCGTCCGCCAGCTGGCGGAAGTCCAGTCTGAAGTGTAAACCTTGCGAATGGTTCGGGCTATAAAGCAATTTGACTGAAACTTGAGAATGCCTGCCAGGGTGTAGCGAAGACTGGTCGGAGAGCATGTCTTAAGTTGAAATGATGTGTGCGAATTACTTATCACAAGCTCTTCGATCCGCCTCCATTCCACTACGCCGTGACTGGCTTGTGACAAGATAATTCTTTATTATTTTGGAGTGTGTCGAATTCTCTAAATGATGCATTGAAGTGTAATTTTTTTTGTGGATATGCTAAAATGCTAAACAGAAATCTTGACATTTACAATCAATAAATCATGAAAATTAATTCTAATAAATCCCTGGAGGATACAATGAAAAAAAATAGTGTTATTCTATGCATTATCATTTCTTTCTTA
>JACNFI010000397.1 GCA_014384665.1 Candidatus Cloacimonadota bacterium | reverse complement strand
AATCCGGTGATACCGGCAAGCCATTTATTGGTGAGAATGCAGATACCGAAGCAGGAAAGAGATTCAATGAGGTAGCAGATAACATAATAGAGAAGCTGTGAATCTAAAAAATCAGAAGGGTAAAGCATATCGGAAATAAAATTTGACAAATATTTGTAACTCTTGATAAAAGATATAATCTTATTTGAACTGGTCATTTCACGACTCTACATTGGCAGCGTTGAATTTTTTAAAATCTAAGTAAAGTAATAAATGATTAATTTATTTTATATATTAATGCCAATATTAGCAAAAGGTAACATAAATTATGTATACAACTTTAAAGCATTAACTCTTCTTCAGGAAAAATAAAAATGAAGGAAACCATGAAAAAATCAGATACAGAAAAAGGATTTACCGAATTTTTAATTGAAGATTTCAAAGATACCTCAGCTAAATTAGAATCAACAGATAAAAAGATCCAATTCATAGTGCAAATTTATACTGCTTTAGTAGCAGCAATAATATCTGCATCTCTATTTTTTTTAGCAAATCAATTTAGTAAAATTGAAGATATTTTAAAAAATAATGAAGCGTTTAAAACAAATAACATTATTTTCCCCCTTTTTTTTATAATACTTCTTTTTTTAATAGGATTTGCAATTTGTGTTTACTCATATAATATAAGAGGTAATTATACTCATCGGATATACATTAGCAGATTGAATTTTCTACGGCGTGTTATCCTGGAAATAAATGAAGTATCTACTGATAAAATTGAAAATTTCTTTTATATAAATAAAATAGCGACTAAGGTTGGAATGGGTTCCGTATTGAATTTTTTTATATTATTTACTATTAATTTATATGTATATGCCTTACTAATTTTATTATCATATTATTTACTTAATAATATTCGTTGTCCTTATATATATATTCTCTTTTCCACCTATTATTATTTTGATATTTCATAAACTTATTACTATAAAATATGCTAAGAAAGCAGATAAAACAATTGATGAAAATTGGAAAATTGAAGCTAATGAAAGCAGTTAGATTGACACAAAATCAATTTTCTAAAGACAAAATCTTTTATCATACTGATAGATTAAGGAAATTCTTGAATAATGAATTAGTTTATCCTATTGTTTTTGAAATATCGCCAGCAGGATTTTGTAACCAAAATTGCATCTATTGTTGTAGTAAACAATTCCAAAGCCGAACTATGCTGAGTAAAGTTCAGTTAACTTTTGTAATTGACCAGATCGCTGAAATAGCAATGGCAATAACTTTTACAGGTGGAGGTGAGCCTTTATTAAATACTTGGCTACCATATGAAATTATATATGCTAAGAAAAAAGGATTATCAATAGGAATTCTTACTAATGGCTCAAATTTTTCAGAAGAGAATATTAATGCTATTATTGATAATGCGAAATTTTGCCGGATAAGTCTTGATTCTATTGACCCTGAAGTATTTAAGGATATTAGGAAACCCAAGAAATATGATTTACCTGAAATAATAAGTGGTATTAAAAAAATGGTTGAAAGGAAAAGACATACAAGATCATCAATACTAATAGGATTGCATATTGTATGGTACAATCAAACACGAATGGATATTGAAAATACGGTTAAATTTTTCTCAAATCTCGGTATTGATTTTTTACAAATAAGACCTGTCGATAATGTACCAAATGAACCTTTCAAACCCAACTACCCGTTTTATCAAAAGCAAAAATCCTTTTTAGAAAATATTAAAGAAACTTATAGTAATACCACTTTTAATGTTGTGCCAAATATTAATAAATTCAATGAATATTATTCTAATAAAGTTTATAAAGAATATCCTGGCTGCCCTGGTGGTAACTTTACTGCTTCTATTGGTAATGATTTTAATGTTTACTTCTGCTGTACTCATCTTGGCAACAAAAATTTCTTATTAGGTAATTTATCTAAAGATACTTTGAAAGATATTTTAAATTCATCAATTAGGAAAGAAATGATTAAAAATTGTAATCATAATGAATGCCAATTTCAGTGTAGAAATCATGTTGTAAATAAACTATTGTACAAGCTTATAAAAATGGAGAATGATGAAAGGGAAAGAATTCTTTCTAATATTGATTTGAACAATAAACCAATGCATTATGAATTTCTATAATGAATTATGGTATATTTAATGGAAACCAAAAAAATTAAAAAAACTACGGAGGATACAATGAAAAAAACAATCGCATTATTCACTTTATTACTCTGCATGTTTATTGTAAATACTGCTTTCGCAATTACAATTAATGTGCCGGGAGATTATCCAACTATCCAGGCAGCACTGAATGCGGCTAATTCTGCTGATATTGTACTGGTTGCAACTGGCACCTACTTTGAAAATATATTCTGGCCCACTACAAACGGGATTACGCTTGTAAGCCAAACAGGAGCAGATAACACAATTATTGATGGTGGTAATAATTCCGTGGTACTGACTATTTTAGGAGCAACAGGAATTGATACCACTACAGTAATTGACGGATTTAAAATACAGAACGGAACTGCTGAAGCAGGTGGTGG
>JACNFI010000396.1 GCA_014384665.1 Candidatus Cloacimonadota bacterium | reverse complement strand
AGAAAAGACAAGTGGCGTCTACTGCCTGAGAACCGACCGAAAAGATCTCAATGAGCAACAGATATGGGATATTTATACAATGCTGACTGATATTGAAGATGCATTTCGATGCATGAAATCCGAGTTAGGGCTAAGGCCGATCTATCATCAGAAAGAAGCCCGATGCGATGGTCACATTTTTATTACCCTTCTTGCTTATCATCTGTTGCATACCATTCGCTTTCAGCTTCGGCAAAAAGGAGTCCGATTTTGTTGGACAACGATTCGCAGACAACTATCAACACAGATTAGGGTAACCACCACAATGAAAAGAAAAGATGGTAAAATTATCCATATCCGAAAATCATCCAAGGCGGAAGCGCCACACCAGGCCATCTATGATGCATTGAATTTATCCTATCAACCCGGGAGAAGAGCAAAAACAATCTTGTAGTTGATTTGAATCTGTAGTGTCAAAATTGGATCTCATGGGCTGCCAACCCATTAATATTACACAACTATTTTTTTCGAGGCATGAACTTCGGCTAGAATTTTTTATCCACAACAATTTCTTTCTGATGGAAAAAGCATAAAGGAAACTATTGTTAATTTTGTCTATATAGATATATTACGTGTAATTAATGTTAATATAGGTCTTGGAACATTTTCTGCTGAGTTTTATCTTGATATTGTATCGCCTCATGAGGATGCGATTAATGTGATTAAGTTCAATAATCTAAGTTCTAAAGATTCAAAATTTGATGCAAAACTTGTTTGGAAAGAACATATTGATCAAGAAAAACATGCCTCCTACAGATATTCAGTTACAGCAAATTTTGACTTCCGACCTCTTGCGGATAATTATCCTTTTGATTGGCAACATATATATATTTCTTTTAGCATTTCTGATCAAGATCAATACGGTATTATTCAACCAGTTCCTGATGAACTTATAGATAAAGATTTTAAAGTAGATGGTTGGAAATTAATTGAGTCTGTTTCAGGGGTGTTGCGTAAACAAACGTCAACTAACAAAGGGACAAAACTATTAAGAAAAGCTTCAGTTGTAAGTGAAGCTAGAGTAGGGTGGACTCTTGCCCGTACAAATTCAGTAACGGTAATGAAAGTTGGAATACCGCTCTCTTTTTTACTATTTTTAACTTATTATTCTTTATATTCAGGCTTTGAAAACTTTACTATCTCAATAGGTGTTTTAACAACATGTTTTCTATCCGGTATTGCATTATATTTTTCTACAGAAAGACCGCAACCTCTTCGTATGACAACTATAGACCTTATATTTCTTTGGTATTATATGATGGTGGGAATAACGATTGTCGTAATATCTTTAACTCAACTAATGAGTGAAGAGACTTTTATATTTATTATGTCAATATTAAAAATTTTTATGCCAATATCAATAGCAGGTATTATTGCATTTCTTTATTTAAGAATTAAATCTAATAGGTTAAGACCTAAAATTAATAAATAAAATTTGAAGTTTTTTTAAATGGAAAATAATAATATAAAATGCCTCTTAATCATTTTCAGCTTGTCACTGGGGCATGAGTTAAGCAAGCGTTTAGTAAACGATGAGGGAGTTCAGGCTCCCAAAATCTTCGATTATAGCGGTAACAGAATTCATCCAGGTATTCTTGGAGATATCTGTGCGAGACACCATGAAAAGTACCATTGAGAAACGCTTTCAAATTTCCGATAGCGATGTGCACCTTGGGCAGCCAGGCCCTCACAACCAACTGTGCATCCCATGGTTCAATTTCTATGAGCATAAAAGGGTCAGTTTTGGTGAGCGTTGAAGTGCTCTGATAATAGCATTCAGTCGCTGCGCTGTGCAAGTGGGTTTTTCTGTCCTTTTTTTATTGTTTTTTACATCACAATATTCTAAACTACCCGTTAAAAGTGTCGGTTAATATTATATTGTTTTCTTAAAGGAGAAGATTATGAATATACGTAAAGGTACAGGCTCGACAGCTTTACTGAATATCAGTGGAAATAATATTCGGGAAGGAACTGGTTCCAAAGTGTTATTTAATATTAGTGGGAACAACATCCGTAAGGGTGAGGGATCTAGCACACTCTATAACACGACTGACCGATGCAACACACAGCAACTGGCTGCAATACTGCTTGCATTGAATGAAATTTAAAGACCTAACCAATCGCATCAACTCGGACTGTCAAAAACTACGTCGCTTCGCTATGCGGCTTTTGGCAGCCGGTTATGCGGAGCGTTATGGGCATCTGTGCTATTTGGCAAGGCATCCCAAGGTCCAGGCCAACCATAATTTCCCCTATTTTGTTTAAAAAGATTCCTTATTGATTCCAGGCTGATAGCTGATAAACAATTATGCAAGATATTGGAAAGTTTTAAACAGCCCTGAATTTTTCAGTGTCCCAGATGTATGCTTAAAGTAACCCTGAGGAAAGGGCAACCAAAACAGGGATAGGTACGATCCCATCAATCTTAAGTAGTCTCTTTACGGGACTATAACCCGAAATGTACTGGTCTCCCATCTTATAAACCCTTTTGTTATTACTGTAATTTATTACGTAAG
>JACNFI010000395.1 GCA_014384665.1 Candidatus Cloacimonadota bacterium | reverse complement strand
TAATGGAAACCAAAAAAATTAAAAAAACTACGGAGGATACAATGAAAAAAACAAATATATTATTAGGTTTATTACTTAGCCTAATTATAGTAAATACAGGATATGCAATTACAGTTGATGGCAATGCATATCTTGAAAACCAAACAGACCATAGTGGGATTAAGGTACTATTTGAAAGAACTGCACCTAGCAGTTTAACTGATTCCACTTACACTGATTTAATTGGTTATTATTCTATTGATATTGAAACAGGATTTTATGATATTACTTATTCAAAAGATGGATATAATTCCGAATTTCTTTATGATCAATCGCTATTTGCAGATACAACTCTACCTGATGTAACACTCTTAGAACATCAAACATTATTGAACGTACCTTCAGATTTTTCAACTATTCAATCTGCAATTGATTATGCTTATGATAGTGATACTGTTCTTGTTCAACCTGGAACTTATGTTGAAAACATCAACTTCAATGGCAAGAATATTACAGTTGCTTCTTTATATTTAACAACACAGGATACTTCCTACATTTCCCAAACTATAATTGATGGAAACCAGGGTGGTAGTGTCGTTAGATTTGAAAATGGAGAAGATTCCACAGCAGTTTTAGCTGGTTTTACAATTCAAAATGGCTATTCTGATTCTGGCGGTGGGATTTGCTGTTATAGTAATTCCAGTCCGAGTTTAAAAAATGTTACCATAACTGATAATTTTGCTTATTCTTGTGGTGGCGGAATTTGCTGCAGTTATTCCTCACCTAATTTAGAAAATGTTACCTTAATAGGTAATACTACTTCTCCTGGACAATTCTCAACTTCTGGTGGTGGGATTTACTGCAGTTATTCCTCATCGATTTTACAGAATGTAATGATAAAAAATAATTCTGTTATAGGAGGAGGTTCTTATGATTGTGGTTATGGTGGTGGAATTACGCTCAGTCATTCTTCACTAATTTTAGATAATGTAATAATAACAAATAATTCTGTTACCGGATATCGCAGTTATGGTGGTGGGATTTACTGCGCCCATTCCTCCCCGAGTTTACAGAATGTAACGATATCAGGAAATAGTGCTGATAATGAGGGTGGTGGGATTTTCTGCTATGTTTCCTCACCTACTTTAGAGAATGTAACTATAAATGATAATTCTGTTTCTTATTATTTTAAAGCTGGCGGTATTTACTGTAGCTCTTATTCTTCTAACCCATATTTGGAAAATGTTACTATAACAAATAATTCTGGTAGCGGAATTGTCTGTTCAGGTTCCAGTCTAACTTTAGTTAATTGTATTGTTTCATATAATAATGGTAGCGGAATTAGTTCAGGTTCTCCATCAATAAGCTATTCAGATTTTTATAATAATGAATATGGTAATTTCAATAATTGTGGACAATGGCTAGGAGTAAATGTAATAACAAATGCAAATGGCGATTCTTGTGATATATATTATAATATTCAAATGGATCCTTGTTTTGTAGATACAACAAATGGGGATTATCATCTTCAGTCAAATTCTCCTTGTATTGATGCCGGAGATCCAAGTTCACCTCTAGACCCGGATGGAACAATAGCTGATATGGGTGCATTTTATTTTGATCACAACTGCCCAATAGCTGACTTTACTTCTGATGTCACAATAGGAAATATACCATTGATTGTTAATTTTACCGATTTATCTCAAGAAAGTTCTTTTGGAATACCTATTATATCATGGTTATGGGATTTTGGTGATAGTATAACATCAACTGAACAAAATCCCTCTCATGAGTTTTTATCTGGCGGTTATTATACTATTTCATTAACTGTAACTGATTCAGCGGGTTATAGTGATACTGAAATAAAACAGGATTATATACATGCGATTTCTGTTGAGATTCAAAATCTTGATATTGGTGGAGATGAGGATTTACAACATTTGCTTAATCATACACCATTAATAACATTTGAATTTTATAATGCTGGTGGTTTAACACAAACCCACTATCAAATTCAAGTTTCTACAGATTCTTTATTCTCTGTTATAGATATGTGGGATACTGGTGTAGTGGCAAGCAGTGTTTCTTCTGTTGTATATGCAGGCAATCCACTTGTAGATGGAATAACTTATTATTTGAGAGCCAGAGTTGCCAGCGGAGATGCCTGGAGCGATTGGGCTACATTACAATTCCGGATGAATTCATTACCGAGCATTCCTGTTCTTTTATCTCCTATAAATAATGAAATTGTCTTTGAAATCAATCCGATACTTTGGATAATGAACAGCACAGACGCAGAACTGGATACTTTAACTTATGATTTTGAATTGGCAACAGATGTAACATTTAATAATATTTTATTTTCTCAGAGCAATGTTACAGAAGGTATTGATACAACCTCCTGCCAAGTTACGATAACTTTAACAGACAATCAACAATACTGGTGGAGAGCAAAAACTTATGATGGCTATGAATATTGTAATTATGCTAATCCGGAATCTTTTGTTTTAAACTCAGAAAACGAACCACCCGGAGAATTTGAGTTATTAACTCCTGAAAATGGAACAGAAGTAACAACGCTTA
>JACNFI010000394.1 GCA_014384665.1 Candidatus Cloacimonadota bacterium | reverse complement strand
CAGTTCCGGCTGGAGTGGAAATAGCAACTATAGTATCAGTTTGATTTTGCATATTCATTAAAAATAATGTTTAAGATATTCTTTGGTTCTAATCCAATCAAATTATGTAACTTACTTATCTTACCATGATTAATAAACTTATCTGGAATTCCGAACATCTTTATTCTAAATTTCAGACCAAGTTCATTTGCTTGTTCAAGTATGCCAGAACCGAACCCCCCTTTAATTGCATTTTCCTCAATTGTAGCAATAAATTTTACTCTATTATCATAAAGATTTTGTAATAATTCTGAATCAACAGGTTTTGAAAACCGAGCATTTATCAAATATGAATCAATTCCTTTTGCTTTCAATTGATTATATACTTCATATCCTATTTTAAAAACTGAGCCTATAGTAATTATTGCAATTTCTCCTCCATCAAAAACTATTTCAGGCTTTCCATAATATATTCTTGAATTATGAAGTTCCGGATAATTATGTATTGTTCCGCGGGGATAACGTACTGCTATAGGACCCTTTTTATATCCAGCCATAAACTTTAACATTTTTTTCAACTCTTCTCCATCACGAGGGGCCATTATTGTCATATTCGGGATACACCTCAAATATGAAAGATCAAATGCTCCATGATGAGTAGGTCCATCTTCACCAACAAGCCCACTTCTATCAATTGCAAACCTTACAGGAAGATTTTGCAAAGCAACATCATGTATAATTTGATCATAAGCTCTTTGCAAAAAAGTTGAATAGATTGCTACGAATGGTTTAATCCCTTCAATTGTCAAGCCCGCAGCAAAAGTAACAGCATGTTGCTCTGCAATTCCAACATCAAAGCATCTCTTTGGAAATCTATCTCTAAACTCTCTTAGTCCTGTTCCATCAGTCATTGCAGGAGTTATTGCTACTATCTTCTCATCCTCTTCGGCTAATTTTGTTAATATTTTACCAAAATACTGTGAATATGTTGGAATTGATCTCTTCGCCTTTGTTTTATTTAACTCCCCTGTTTCATTATTAAATGCCGAGACACCATGAAATTTTGTAGCATCTTGCTCTGCAAAATTATAACCTTTTCCCTTTTTTGTAATTATATGAACAAGACAAGGCACTTCTACATGTTGTTTTACATTTGATAAAATCCTTACAAGGGTTGGTATATTGTGTCCATCTATAGGCCCAATATATTTGAAACCTAAATCCTCAAAAAGACTATTTGGAATAACCATATTAAGGATACTTTCTTCCAATCTTCTGACACCAGTTACAATTTTATTTCTTACTATTTTCGGTAATGCCTGAACCGCATCCCAGACCTCTTTTTTTAGCTTATTATACCGTTTTCCTGTAAGAATATTTGCCAGATAATGATGCATTCCACCTACATTTTTGGAAATAGACATCGTATTATCATTAAGAATTATAATTAAATTCTTATTCAAGCCACCTGTATTATTTAGACCTTCAAAAGCCTCACCTGCTGTCATAGCTCCATCTCCAATTACAACTACAACTTTTTCAGGACTCTTATTTAATTCCTTTCCAATATAAATACCTAAAGCAGCTGAGATTGAAGTGCTACTATGACCAACTCCAAAGGTATCATATTTACTTTCATAAATATTATTGAATCCGCTGATTCCACCGTATTGTCGTAAGGTTTCAAAGCGCTTATTTCTTTCAGTCAAAATTTTATATGCATAGGACTGATGCCCAACATCCCATACAATCGGATTTTTTAATGGGTCAAATATTTTAAGCAGTGCCACAGTGAGTTCAACTACACCCAAGCTTGGTGCTAAGTGACCACCAGTACGTGAGGTTACATCAATAATTCTCTCGCGAATATCCTTACATAAAACATTTAGTTCATTTATATTTAATTTTTTTACATCATCTGGTGTCCTAACCTTTTCTAACATAATATCTCCAAAATTATAAATTAATAATTATTTATAGTGGTTTCAAGCCATTTAATAATTTTATCTTTTCCATAAAAATTTTTCGCTGAAAATCCAATAAGGTGCTCTTTACCCAAAAAATTGAACTCCTTGTTTAATAAATTAAGCTTATCATTTGCTTTTGCTCGGCTTAATTTGTCGCTTTTAGTTGCAACAATAATAAAATATTTTTGAAATTCTCGTATCCATTTAACAGCCTGGATGTCTTTCTTATCTGCAGAATGTCTAATATCAATAATTATTACAATTCCACAAAGATTCTCTCTTTTTTGTAAATAATTTTCAATCAATCTTTTCCAGTTTAACTGCATTTTATCAGAAACCTTTGCATATCCATAACCAGGAAGGTCAGCAAAAACCAAATTATTTCTCTTTTTCCCTGAGTTGATATATTCAACATTAAAAAGGTTTATGGTTCTCGTTTTACCGGGTTTCTTACTAATCTGTGCCAAATTTTTACGCTGTAAAAGAGTATTAATCAATGAGGACTTACCAACATTAGACCTTCCCATAAAAGCAATCTCAGGAAAATTCATTCTGGGTAACTGGCTGAATTTTGAAGCACTTGTAATAAATTTGGAATTAATTATTTTCATACTTTAAATAGCACGCAGATTACACACCCCGTCTTCCCGACTTGTCGGGGAGGGGGTGTGTCATTTTCATGCTCCTTTGTTCTCCAACTGGCGGATGTGTGTTTAATCTGGACTATACACCACAGAATATTTCTCTGATTCCCACACTTCAACTTGTTTAACTTTAAAATTTGAATTATTCAATAGAGTAGATACTTTTTCAAATATTATTTTTGCAATAAATTCTGATGTTGGATTATGTTTTGAAAAAATTTCTAAATCATTCAAATACTTATGGTCAAACTCGGAAAGAATCTTTTCAAACTGCTTTTTCAAAACCTTAAAATCAATCGTCATACCAATTGAGTCAGTTTTTATACACGCAACTGATAAACGCACTTTCCAATTATGACCATGAATATTTGCACAAGCACCATTATAACCATCTAATCTATGGGCAGCACTAAAATGACTGTAAATATTTATAACAAACATTCTATCTCCATAAGTTAAATTAATTAACAATTGAATTTTATTGTCAAAATTTATACTATTCTTCTTGACATTAAATTATATAAAAAAAAATTCAACCATAATTTGGAGGACTGATGTTAAAGAAATCTTTATTAGAAAAAATTCTTGCCAAAGCTCTCTCAAACGGTGCAGATTTTGCTGAAATTTTCATTGAAGATACATTTAATTCTTCCATTCAATTATTAGATAGTCAGATAAAAAAAGTAATTGAAGGAAATGAATATGGAGCTGGAATAAGAGTATTTTATGGAACAAAAGCAATATATGCTTTCACGAATGAACTTTCTGAGAAATCTCTTCTTTCTGCTGCTGAGGCAGTTAGCAATGCAGATATTGGAAAAGGCAATATCAAGGCAATTGACTTGAGGAAAAAGGATGTTTTATCACCCCATAAGATTGAGATTCCTTTTGATTCAATTCCAAAAACTGACAAAATTAATTTCTTGAGAAAAATTGATAATTCAGCTCGAAGTTATTCTGATCTTATCTCACAGGTTAATATTAATTATATAGAAAAGGAACAAAAAATTCACATTGCCAATAGTGATGGTTTGATAACCGGTGACACCAGAACTTATGCAAGAGTTTATGTCTCATCCATTGCAAGTAAAGATAATGAAATGCAGACAGGTTCAGAAGGACCGGGAGCACATAAAGGTTATGAATTTTTCAAAAGTATAAATCCAGAAGAATTGGGAGAAAAAACAGCTAAACAAGCTGTAACAATGGTACTGGCTGATTATGCTCCGAGCGGAAAATTCCCTGTTATTATTGGCAATGGTTTTGGTGGAGTAATCTTTCATGAAGCTTGCGGTCATTCATTAGAAACGACAAGTGTTGCTAAAGGTGCTTCTGTATTTGCAGATAAAATGGGTGAACAAATAGCAAACAAATGTATAACTGCCCTTGATGATGGCACTATTCCCAATGCATGGGGTTCTACTACAATTGATGATGAAGGAGAGCCAACTCAAAAAACTATCTTAATTGAAAATGGTGTCCTAAAGTCATTTATGATTGATAGATTGGGTGGAATGAAAATCGGGATGAAATCAACAGGAAGTGGGCGAAGGGAGTCATATAAGTTCGCTCCTACCTCCAGAATGAGAAATACTTATATTGCACCCGGAAAAGATGAATTTGATGATATGATTTCTTCTATTGACTTTGGAATTTATGCAAAAAAAATGGGTGGCGGTTCTGTTCAGCCAGGCACCGGAGACTTCAATTTTGCAGTTGCAGAAGGATATCTAATTGAAAATGGAAAAATTACTAAACCAGTTCGGGGGGCAACTCTGATAGGAAATGGAGCAAAAATTCTTAATAAAATCAGTATGGTCGGAAAAGACCTAACCCTTGCTGAAGGTATGTGTGGTTCAGTAAGCGGAACTGTGCCTACCTGTGTTGGGGAACCTCCAATTAAGGTTGATGAAATAGTTGTTGGCGGAAGAAAATAGATTAACCAGATATAAAAGTAGCAGTTGGCAGTGGCAGGAGCAGGTACTACTAAATAATTTATAGGAGAAAAAAATGTTTGAAAAAGAATTTGAACAAATATTTAATATTGCAAAAAAAAGAAATATCAAAGATATAGATATTCTATTAACAAAAGCTAATTCCTTTTCCGTGAAAATATTCAAACAGGAAGTTGAAAGCTTTAAATATGCTGATTCAATCGGGCTTGGCGTAAGAGTCCTCATAAATAATTCTGTTGGATATGCATATACTGAAAAATTAGATAAAGATGCCTTTGAAACTATAATTAATAAAGCACTGGAAAATGCTATCTATATTGAATCAGATGATGTGGTGGAATTCAAAAATTATCCTGAAATTGAAAAGAAATTACACATCTATTATCCAGAACTTGAAAAAGTAACTGTTAAAGAAAAGATTAATAAAGCAAAACTATTAGAAAAAACTGCTCGCAAGTTTGATAAAAGAATTATTAATGTCCCATATTTAGAAATAGGAGATGAAAAAACAACAACCAAAATAGCAAATTCAAATGGACTACAAAAAGAATATACATCTAACCTTACTTACGGTTATACAATGTGTTTGGCACATGAAAAGGAAGAAACTAAATCTGGAATGTTCTACAAATTTTCCCATAATTTTAATCAAATTGATGCTGAAGTCATTGGAAATGAATCTGCAAAAAGGGCATTAGACCTTTTAGAAGCAAAAGAAATCAAATCAGGCAAATATCCTATAATCTTCAATAATGAAATGGCAGCAACATTGCTTACAACCTTCGCTGGAATATTCTCAGCAAAATCGGTTCAAGAAGGCAGGTCTCTACTTAAAGGAAAATTGAAAACCAAAATAGCTAAAGACATTGTATCAATTATTGACGATGCATTGCTTGATATTGGTTTCTCCACAAGACCTTTTGATGATGAGGGATATCCTTCACAAAGCACAAATTTAATCTCTGAAGGAAATCTTCAATCATACCTTCATAATAGTATTACTGCAAAAAAAGATAAAACGAAATCAACTGGTAATGCCAGCCGTTCTTACAAAGGTACAATGGAGGTTTCACCTTCTAATTTATTTATCCCTAATGGAACAACTCGAGCAGATGATTTATATAATGTTTTTCCCAACTCAATTGAAATTGTTCAACTTTCTGGCATGCACAGCGGTTGCAATCCTATTTCTGGGGATTTCTCTATGGGAGCTCAGGGATTTTTCTGGGAAAATGGTCAAAGAAAATATCCTATACATAATTTTACAGTTTCAGGAAATTTCCTTCAATTACTAAAAGATGTTGTTACTATTGGTGATAACCTCAAATTCAACTTTTCATCTATTGGGGCACCATCTATATTAGTAGAAAAACTGAATATAAGCGGATAGATTCCGAAAATTGTATACACAAGTCAAAATACTGTTCAATATTGCCTGGAGAATAATAACTCTCACAAATTTCAGGTCGTTAATGACCTTTTTATAAGGAATAAAACTTATCAATGAAAGTAGGGTTTTTACAATTTGCACCAAAATTGTTTCATGAGAAACATAATCTGGAAAAAATAGAAACATTGCTACAAGGATGTAAAGCAGATTTGGTGGTTCTTCCTGAACTTGCTACGAGTGGCTATCTTTTCACAAATCAAAAGGAGATGAAACCGCTATCTTCACCTGCAAAATCCGGCAGAATCGCTGACTTCTTTAGGAATATCGCTGTAAAAGAGAACTGTGCTATTGTAGTTGGATTTCTGGAAAAAGAAAAAGATAACTTCTTAAGTTCTCAAATGTTAGTATATCCAAATGGCACAATTGAAGTATATAGAAAAACTCACCTGTTTTCCGATGAAAAAAGATTCTATAAACCTGGTGATACTGGTTTTAATGTGTTTGAATTTCGGGGAGTAAAACTTGGTCTTATGATTTGTTTTGATTGGATATTCCCTGAAGCAGCACGCACACTTGCCTTAAAAGGAGCGGAAATCATCTGCCATTCTGCAAATCTGGTTTTACCGTTCTGCCAGAAAGCAATGATAACCCGCTCTGTTGAAAATCAGGTTTTCACTATTACTGCAAATAGGAATGGAACTGAACAGAATGCTGGACAGGAGCTTACATTTACCGGAATGAGCCAGATTACTTCCCCAAAAGGTGAAATTTTAGCACAAGCAACTGAAGATGAAGAAATTTTGAAGGTAATTGAAATTAATCCTGAAGAAGCAAGAGATAAATTTGTTACTGAAACAAATCATGTGTTGGATGATAGAAGAACGGAATTTTACGAAATATAAACTGAACCAAGAATAAGACAATGAAATAGTAATCTCATTTAATAAAGGAAATTATTTTAATATAACACACCTCTTTGTTACACTAAAATCACCGGCAGTAATGTGTAGAAGTTTTAGCATTTCTACTCCTGGTAAAGATATAAACAACTAATAAATTTTTATTGCAGTTTGTTGTGCTATGTATTATTAATAGAGTGCTTGACTCTTTTTAGTAAGCAGTAAAAGAGAAGCCAAGCACTCCAAATCTCATTTTACTTCAATATAATACACTTTTTAATATCCTTAAACTCACCTGCAGTGATACGATAGAAATAGATTCCTGAACTTATGTGCTTAGCATTCCAGACAGCAGAATGATAGCCAGCCTGCTGAACATCATCTACAAGTGTTTCTATTAGTTGGCCTTTAATGTTATAGATTCTAAGTGATAGCTTGCTGGTTTTTGGAAGCGAATATGAAATTACAGTTTGCAGATTTCCATCCTTTATAGAGAAAGGATTTGGATGGTTCTGATAAAGAATAACATTATCAATTTCTGCTCCAGGCAATATTGGCTCATCAACATCAACTACAATATGATTACAGGTAAAAATAACTTCTCTTGTTTCACCTTCTGGTAATGGTGGCTGTCCCTGATACCAGATATACATAAGAGCAAAATTGTCTTCAACTACGACTGCCATTGCATCTGTGGAAATAATCTCAATATTTTCTGCTATAAATGGAAGAATTATTGCTGGGTGCCTCTCACCCCATTTGCTGGTAAAACCGGGATTCCCTTCTCTATTCATTGTAATTTTAAAGGTTACAGTATCCTTTTCAGTTCCTTCATTTATAGTAAGTTCATTTGTGAAAAGAGGAGTCATAAATACACCTTCGTTAGACATCTTTATATCCATCCCAGGGTCTCCATATAAAGCTGAACCATTCAAATCGGGTGGATTTGCTCCGGGAGTGTTATTGATAATATCAAATTGGAGAGCAATATTTGCAAGAAAGTAAGATTCTGCCCATGTGTTGTGCCTTGCTACTTTATAGAAGTATGCTTTTGTCCCACCATGCTGACAAGAATTTCCTCCTTCACCAATTAGATATCCAGTATATTGATATGCTGCACCAGTGTGAATCCATGATGGTGCCATAGAACCACCACCTTGAATTTGACCAATATTACAATTACCCAGTCCAAAGTAAATCTTCGGATTTTCGGAATTTATATTGATATCAGGACCACTGTGCGGGTCTCCATACACCTGACCATTACTTGAACGGAAATATCCCTCCTGTCCTGATGATGGATAATGCAATTGCCAGATATTATGACCACCATGTCCACTGGTATAGAAAATATCTACAGGATCATAATTGAAGATATCAATTCCTTCATTTATCATAGTAACCAGCCACTCAGTTCTGTCAGTAGGACCATCAGTATGAGTAGTTGTTTCAAGAGAATCAGGATACTTCACATAATACATACCATAAGTAGCCTCATTAGTAGCTATACCCTGTGTAAAATAATTCACATTACAAGAACTAGTTCCACCAAGACAGGTCTTTACTTCAAATCCAGTAGGTCCTGAAACAAGATTAAGTGCATCCTGTGCGTTATATCCTGTGATAATCCCCCATGTTGCATCGCAATACACATCATCATCAAGAGCTCTTGTAAAGGGCCAGACAGAGCTCTGAATAAAACTCGGTGTAGCGGTGGGTACATCACAAATAAACCCTATATGACTTGGATGATAGAGAGCAACATCTTCCTGAACTTCACTTAAAGAACTGTTCCAGATGAAAAGTTGACCACCATATCGTGCAAGAAGTGCATCTGCTACTGCCTGCCAGTCCGGTTCATTATAAGTTGATTGCTTGATTACAACTGCATAGGTAAGTGGTGGTGGCTCTACATAAGAGATAATGAAATTGCCATCAGAAATATCCTCTGCGCAATTACCACTTGCATCAATTACTTTTACTTTAACAAGACATTCCTCTGAAGGTGTATTAGGAATCTGCCAGGAATAACTCTGTGGATTGCCAGTATGACTTGTGAGAAAAGTCCAGTCTGCTCCATTATTTGTAGAATAATAGACACTATCACCGATGACACCAACATTGTCATCTGCAGTCCAGGTAATTGTATGCCATTCAAAAGTGCCCCAGTCTTCTCCACCATTTGGTTCAATAACCTCAACAGTTGGTGGTGATGTATCTGCTGCGATTGTAAATACAGCATCAGATTCATCAACAGCAGAATTATTTCCTCCATCATAAACGACAACTTTTACAAGACATTGTGTAGAGGGAGTATCGGGGATTGTCCAGTTGCAGCTTTGCGGATCTCCTGTATGAGCTACAATGAATATCCAGTTAAAGCCATTATCAATAGAATAAAATACACTATCAGAACGAATACCCATATCATCCTCGGCAGTCCACTGAATTTGGTGTGTTTCTCCAACTGTCCATACTTCACCACCATCAGGAATATCCACGGTTACAGTGGGCGGGATAGTATCAGGAACGATAGGCGTTACACTAATATTATCAAAGTAGATGTCACATTGATGGTCACCAAATCCATTTGAATTTTGTCCTGCGAAATAAATTGTAGCAAGATGTCCTGCCCAGGATTCAATATTAACCTGATGATATTCCCACGGATAGGATTGTCCGCTACCTCCACCACCACCTGTATAATAAAGATGTGTATAAATGCCAATAGAATCAGCATCCATAATCCATACATGTCCACCATTGTGCCATGAAGAACCGTAAACTTCCATATAGAAATTCAGCGAGTCTGCTACTCCGGGGATGAATATAGACTGTGAAACCATTTCCCATTGATCATTTGGTGTCCCTCCACCTGAAGCATGACCAGAACCTATATGAATATGACCACACCAGCTCCCTTGATGTTGGACAACATCAGCAGAATGGGGCCCTGTAACAGTCCAATTAGAAAAGTCACCTGTCTCAAAATCACCATTAATAACTGGTAGCTCTTGATAAAAGATGGTGAAATTGTCATCGGAAATATCTTCTGCATAATTGCTACTGGCATCAAATACTTTCACTTTAACAAGACATTCCTCAGATGGGGTATTAGGAATCTGCCAGGAATAACTCTGTGGATTACCTGTATGACTAATAATAAACATCCAATCGGTCCCAGCATTGATAGAATAATAAACACTATCACCTACAACACCAACATTATCATCTGCTGTCCAGGTAATAGTATACCATTCAAAAGTGCCCCAGCTTTCTCCACCATTTGGTTCAACAACCTCAACTGTTGGTGGCTCTGCATCAGCAATAGTTGTTATACTTGCACTATCTTCAACAGCTGGTTCTGCTTGTGATGTTGCAAAAACCAGCACATTATCCTGTCCAGTTGCACCTATAGGAATTTCAACACATACTTTAATACCACCAGAACTACCAGAATCCAGATATAAAGTAGTAATCTGCGTAGTCCCGTTTTCGTCCCAGATAGTTGTGTTCCAGAGATTACCAGTTACAGAGAGGTCATAGGTATCATTCATTGCCCCTTGATTGATAACAGTCAGGGCATACCAGACATCACTATCAGGAACTCCACTTCCAGTCTGCTCCTCAGGTGTAATACTAACAAAATAATCTTCTAAAACCTCATAGGTAATTGTCAGATAGGGTGGATTTGCTTCATTCCAGCCATCAGCGTGATAATACCAGGTAGAACTATTATCTCCTGTTTTATGTCCTATCCCGAACCAGTCATCTGTTAGTGCAGATTGAAGGTCTGTTACAGCACTTCCACCCAATGTGTTTGAATACCAGCCTGCTGGTAATGAAGCACCTCCATAGTATAGATACTCTGCACCATCGCCACAGTCTGCATAAATCGCACTTGGATTTCCAATAAGAGTTAAAGGGTCATTATCCAGTCTATACCAATAAAAGTAGGGCCAGTTAATAGAATTGAAATAGAGATGTAGTTCCACATTGTTGATTATAGCACAGACAGGAATAGCAGAAACATCAAATTTTGACCAGCCACGATATCCATCACCACCCACCTCCCAGATCTCAGATGTCTGGGTAATTGTTCCACTGTTATTAACTGTTCCTGTGTTATACTCAGCAGAAACAGGATAACAGTTAATTGTTTCAGCACTGATGTTTATACTAAACAGAATTAGCATAATAGTCAGAACTGAAAATAACAGGGCATTTTTGCCCTTACTTGAGATGATTCTCTTTGTCATCTTATTCCTCCTTCCTTTTCTGTTTATATTTCACTCGTGAGAGTGAAATTCCATATTTCTATTCCTGGATATAACTAATAAATAATCCAAGATTACTTCAATATATTGGAACGACTCCAAAAAATTTATTCGCATTCTCAAGTTCCAATTTGAGAATGTTTATACTCTCAATTATCTCTCATACTTCATTAAAATTGCTTTACGAATTTTGTCAATATTTTCTGTTTTTAAACGACAGAAATAAATCCCGTTACTTACAGCATTACCATTCTCATCTGTACCATCCCAAACGACTGAATTCTGATTGCGGATTGCAGATTGCGGAATTTGGAATGTTCTAATTTTCTGACCTTTGATGTTGTAAATTACAAGTTCTGCGTTCTCTGCGTCCTCTGCGGTGAGATTAAATGAGATAGTTGTTTCCGGATTAAAGGGATTAGGATAATTATTTAAGAGAACAAAAGCATTATCTTGGGATGTTGTCTTCTCATCATCAGTTCCAACTATTATTATTGGACTTGCATACTCCAGGTCTACATTGTTTTGATTGTAATAAGCAATACGAGGATGTTCCTGGTTATCTAAAGCAATCCGGCAATTCCAACCACCTCCCAATGGTTGATTTACTACCTCATTATGCCAACTTGAACCATCCCAATATTTATACCATACATTCCAATTATTACCAAGAGCCTGGTAATAAACAATATGAGGAAAATCCTGGCTGTCTAATGCAAGCCAACTATAAGCACCACCATAATTGCCTGTAACTGTAGTAATGATCCATTCTGAACCATCCCATCTTGCATATCTTAAGGTTTGGTCAAACATATAATAAGTTATGTGAGGAAAATCCTGGCTGTCCAATTTCAATGAAATATCTATGCTTCCAACATTTCCTCCAAAACTATCTACATTATAGAAATCCCAACTTGTACCATTCCAGTGAAAATAATTGAGGACATGACCGTCTCCGTAATAGGCAATGCAAGGGTAGCCAAGAGAGTCAAGATCAAGCGAAGTACCCCAGGCAAGACCATTAGATACAATCTCTATTTCCCATGTTTGACCATTCCAAGATGCGTACTTAAGGTAGTCACCATAGTTATCATAGTAGCTGATATGTGCATATCCCAAACTATCAAGTTTTAGAGAATTAAATTCACCAACCCGCCCTGAACTATTGTCTACCACCTGAAGGTCCCAATATGTTCCTGTCCAAACAGCATACTTAAGACAATAACTATCGCCATCATCTCCTGTATAACTGATATGTGGACGATTGTTACAATCTACTGCAATAGAAAGAACCTCAGCAACAGGATATGTAATGTTTGACTGATCCACCATAGAGATTTCCCAATCCGTTCCATTCCAGAAGGCATACCTGATTATACTTGGCGGTGGCATATTAGGATAAAGTCTGCCTATGTAATAAGCAATATGAGGAT